>AEPR01000289.1 GCA_000195205.2 Oxalobacteraceae bacterium IMCC9480
TGCTGCCAGCGCACCAGCACTTCGGCACCGATCAGACGCCGGCTGCGGTCAACCTGGGCCTGGTAATACAGCACAAATTCGTCCTGCAGCAAGGCCTGACCCAGTTCGGTTTCCAGCTTCGCATGGGCGGTCACCTGCTCCTGGATCTTCGGATCGAAGAAGCGCAGCGTATTGCGGCCGGCCGCCTTGGCTTGATACATCGCGAGGTCGGCGCGTTTCAGGAGTTCGGCGGCGTTGTCCTTGTGCTCGCCGAAGAGCGTCACGCCGATGCTTGGCGTGCTGTGATGCACATGGCCATCCAGGTCATACGGCAGGTTCAGCGCAGTCAGGATTTTTTCGCCGATCCCTTCGGCTTGCAGGGCAGCGGCGACGGATTGCTCGCTGAGTTCTTCGAGCAGCACGATGAATTCGTCGCCACCGATGCGCGCCACGGTATCGCTGTCGCGCACGCAGCCCGACAGCCGACGGGCGACTTGCTGCAGCAGCAGATCGCCCTTGTCATGGCCGAGGCTGTCATTGAGCAGCTTGAAGTTGTCGAGGTCGATGAACATCAGCGCGCCCTCGCGCGTGCTACGCAGGCTGGTCGCCAGCGCGCGCCGCAAACGATCCATCAGCAGGCGCCGGTTCGGCAATTCGGTGAGCGCATCAAAAAATGCCAGGTGGCTGATTTCTTCTTCGGCGGCCTTGCGCAGCGTGATGTCGCTTTGCGCACTGACGTAGTGAGTAATCCTGCCGTCGATACCACGCACGCCGGTGATGCTCATCCAGGCCGGATAGATTTCACCGTTCTTGCGCCGGTTCCAGATTTCGCCGTGCCACGAGCCATCGCGCAGGACGCTGTCGTGCATCGCTGCATAAAACGCCGCGTCATGACGTCCCGATTTCAGGATGGATGGCGTCTTGCCGAGGATGTCGGCATCGCTGTAGCCGGTCATTTCGGTAAAGGCCCAATTGACCCGCAGGATCGCGAAATACGCATCCGTGATCATCATGGCTTCGTGCGAATGGAAGGCGGTAGCGGCGATGCGCCGGTCTTCGTCGGCGTGCTTGCGATCGGTAATGTCATGCAGTGCCAGATGCAGCAAGCGGTGCTGCGTGACGTCCACCACCGTGTCATCGAAGGCGGTCGATGCCGACACCACGACATCAATGAGGCGGCCATCGCGGCAACGCAATTGCAGCTCGACATACGGCAAGTCATCAGTGGCAAGGAATTGTTCGAACGTCGTGCGGGCCAGGGCACGACTGCCGCTGTCGCACAGCATCAGCGCGCTTTGCCCGACGATGTCGTGGCGGGCATAGCCGGTCATGTCGAGCAGCGTCTGGTTGCAGTCGATGACCTTGCTGCTGATCGGATCAGCCGTCACGAACATGTCGGGCGACTGGTCGTACAGGTCGCGGTATTTGTTCTTGGCACGCGCGCGTTCGAGCTGCCGGCGATGGAACAGGATGCCGCCGCCCAGCAGCAGCAGCGTGAGTGTCGTGAGGACGGTGCCAAGGTAATCGCTGAGGCGCAGCTCGTGCACTTCATAGACGCCGAACCACTTCAGGTACAGCGCATCGTAGATGCCGTTGGATTTGGTGACCGCCAGCGCTTCATTGAGCCGGCCCAGTAATTCCGGCTCGCCCTTGTGGACCGCAAAGGCAAAGCGCTGCGCAAAGCCGGCCGGGAATTTCAGGGCTTCCAGATTGGTCAGTCGTTTGGTGTGCAGTGTCTGCATGCCGGTCAGTTTGCTCAGCAACATCGCATCATGCTTGCCCGAGGCCAGCAGTTGCAGGCCGGCGGCAGCGGTATTGACCAGCACCAGCTGCTTTTCCCAGCCGCGCGTGACCGCATAGTCGTGTGCCAGGTCGCCGTTGACGACGATGACGGACTTGCCGGCAAGGTCGTCCTCGCTGCGAATCCCGCTGGTGTTCTTGCGCACGAAAACCGCGCCGTTGACGATCACATGCGGCACCGTGAAATCGGCAAAGCGGCGGCGCTCGTCGGAGATGGCCAGGTTGATCAGTACATCGGCCTTGCCCGCACGGAATTCGCTCAGCACCTGATGAAACGGCCGCACATGCATCGTGTACGGCAAGCCGGCTTCGTCGGCCACGGCTTTCCACAGATCGACCGTGAAACCGCCGGCCGTGTCATCGGTCATGCCGGTGGAAAAAGGCGGGTAGTCCTGTTCGCTATCGACGATCAGGGGAGTGCCGGCGTTGACGGTGGCCGGCAGCAGGAAGGGCAATATCAGGAACAGCATGATGCCGGCAAGCGTATGGACAAAACGGATGCACGACCTCGCGGACCACGATGAAATGAATTGAATCTGGAGATGTCGCATGAAGTCGTTTGCTCGGTAGCCCTGACTGCCCCTGCCGCTTTCGTGCTTTGGGGAAATGCGCAGTGCAAGGTTACAGATAAACGCACGTCAATACTGCTTTTTAATTCAATCAGGCAACCTTGTGGCGGATGGTGTTGCCGATGGTGCAAAGGCGCGCAAACGGTGCGCTTCCGGCCGTGCGTGCACCAAGGCAGGTCCGATCTGCGACGCAGCGTCATCCATCGCCCCGATCGCGCCGCCAAAACGGCTGGCACCATAGTTGCTAGTACCAATGCAACGAGAGAAGCAGCCAACACTGCAACTCGAGCATGGACGCTAGGGTTCCGGTGTCGTCAGTAGTAATGGCGACATGTCTGGTCCGAGAGCAGCCGGCCGGTGCGACATCGTGCAAGCGATCAGCACCGGCTACACGGAGGGATAAAAGCCCGGGAGGCCATCACAGTCGAACTGCGTTCGATACTGATCGCTCGCCTCTCCGACTTTTTTCTGACTCCTGGAGCTGCACGATGCCATTCATTTTTTCTTTGCCCGCCCTGTGCCGCGCCCGCCTCATTGTTCAGCGGGGTGCGCATGCCTGAGCTCCCCGCCAAGAAGCACATCCGTAACCGCCGCTCCAGCTGGGCCGTGCGTGGCCAGCTGCCGCATCGCATCGTGGTGGCACTGGCGATCACCGGATTCCTGTTGCCGTTTCTGTTCTGGCTGATCCTCTCGACCAGCGGGCGCATCGATCCGGTGTTCCTGCCGACGCCCGAGCTGGTGCTGCGGCGCTGCCTGGACTGGCTGCTCAATGACGACCTGATGAGCGATGTCGGCATCAGTATCGGTCGCGTGTTCGGCGGCTTCCTGTTATCGGCGATCCTGGCCATTCCGATTGGCGTGATGATAGGCACGTATGCGCCGGTGCGCGCGCTGCTGGAACCCCTGACCGATTTCAGCCGCTACCTGCCGGCGGTCGCTTTCATCCCGCTGATCATGCTGTGGGTCGGCATCGACGAGAGCGCCAAGCTGACTGTGATCTTCGTCGGTACCTTCTTTCAGATGGTGCTGATGCTGGCGGAGGACATCGCGCTGGTACCCAACCAGCCGGTCGAAGCGGCCCGCACGATGGGCGCGACCAATAGCGAAATCGTGCGTCTGGTGCTGATCCCGGCGGCCCGTCCGGCCATGCTCGACACGCTGCGCCAGACCATGGGGCTGGCCTGGACCTATCTGGTCGTGGCCGAACTGGTGGCTGCCAATTCCGGCCTCGGTTTTTCGATCCTGAAAGCCCAGCGCTTTCTGCAGACCGACAAGATTTTTGCCGGCATCCTGCTCATCGGCCTCATCGGCCTGCTGACCGACCAGACTTTCCGCTGCTTGCATCGCCGCTGCTTCGGCTGGCACCACATCGGGAAATGACATCATGACCACTACTCCTCCAAAAATCCGTATTCGCGGTCTCGACAAGTTCTATGGTGCCGGCGACCGCCTGACCCACGCCTTGCAGAACATCGACCTCGATATCGCCCCCGGCGAATTCGTCACGCTGGTCGGCGCGTCCGGTTGCGGCAAATCAACGCTGTTGCGCACCATAGGCGGCCTTGAAGAATATGCCGACGGTGAAATCCTCTGCAACGGCCATGACGTCGACGGTGCCGGTCCCGACCGCGCGATGGTGTTCCAGAGTTATAGCCTGTACCCGTGGCTGACCGTGCTTGAAAACATCAAGTTCTGCCGTCGTCTGAAATTCCATTGCAAGGACGCCAGCTCGAACGATGTCGAAGTCGCCAGCGGCCGCGCCGATGCCCTCATCGCGCTGATGGGACTGGGCCATGTCGCCCGCTCCTACCCGGCCGAGCTGTCGGGCGGCATGCAGCAGCGCGTCGCGATTGCCCGCGCATTGATGGTCCGGCCCGACGTGCTGCTGATGGACGAGCCGTTCGGCGCACTCGATGCGCAGACCCGCGAAGTGATGCACGACCTGATCCGCCATGTGTACCTGCTCGAAAAAACCACCGTCATCTTCGTCACCCACGATGCCGAGGAAGCGCTGTACCTCGGCCAGCGCGTGGTCGTGATGGCGCCACGGCCGGGCCGCATCGATTCGATCATCGAGGTGCCATTCGGCCTGGATCGCCAGCAAGACCTGAAGCTCGCGCCCGAGTTCGTCGCACTCAAACGCCAGATCCTGGCGCGCATCCGCGAGACCTCGGGCATCAAGACCGATTTCGGTCAGCTCGAAAAACTCACCCGTATTGCCGAGACCACCGGAGATTTTTCATGACCCACGACCTGCAAGCATCGACCATCCTGTGGAACGAAACCTTCCCCGGCGGCGGCCACTGGTCGTACAAGGTCAAGCGCGGCACCACGCTGCGTTTCACTGACCTCGACGGCGGTGCCAACATGGCGGTGCTGCTGTACCGCGCCGATGAACGCCTCGAACGCCTGAACGTACCCGATACGCTCAAAGCCCAGCACACCGCGCACCTGACTGCCGGCCATGTGCTGTATTCGGACATGGGCAATATCCTCGCGTCGATTCCGCTGGATACGGTCGGCTGGCACGACCCGCTGTGCGGTGTCTCGACGGCCGCTTCGGTACTGGCAAAGTTTGGCGCGCATCGCTATCAGGAACACCGCAATGCGATGCACCGCAACGGTCAGGACAGCCTGCTGGTCGAGATCGGCAAATGGGGTCTGGGCCTGCGCGATCTGGTGCCGAACATCAACCTGTTTTCGAAGGTCGTGGTTGATGGCGATGGCCGCTTTGTGTTCGTGCCCGATAACAGCAAGGCCGGCGATCTGGTCGAGCTGCGCTTCGAGATGGATACGCTGGTCGCGCTGTCGAGCGCACCCCATCCGCTGGACCCGAATCCCGACTACGCGCCGCGCAAAATCAGCGTCGTTGCCTACACCTCCGGCCCCGCCGGTGCCGACGATATCTGCCGCCTGTCGTGTCCCGAAAACGGCCGCGGCTACACCAATACCGAACTGACGACCCGCTAAGGAGATGACCATGACAACCCTGTGCGAAAGCCCGCGCGATACCAGCACCGCCATCCTCGATGTCTATCAACCTGCCGGCGAACCGTGGCTGCATGCGATGCAGCGCGGGCAGGTCCTGCGCATCATCGACCTCGAAGGCAATCAAGCCGTCGATACGATTTTTTATAATGCCAACGACACCGCCGAGCGCTACAGCACGACCGACACGATGCAGGCGCAAGGCGGCATTTACCTGAGCACCGGCACCGTGCTGATGTCCAATCGCGGCAAGCCCTTGCTGACCATCGTGGCCGATACCTGCGGGCGACACGACACGCTAGGCGGTGCATGCGCCGCCGAGAGCAACACCGTGCGCTACGCCGCACAGAAAAAATTCATGCACAGCTGCCGCGACAATTACCTGCTGGCGCTGGCGCATGCCGACATCGGCATGGGCAAGCGCGACATCGCCCCGAACATCAATTTCTTCATGAACGTGCCGGTCACCGCCGAAGGCGGCCTGACGTTTGAAGATGGCGTGTCGGCACCGGGCAAATATGTCGAATTGCGCGCCGATACCGATGTGCTGGTGCTGGTGTCGAACTGCCCGCAACTGAACAATCCTTGCAACGCCTACAACCCGACCCCGGTGCGCTTTGTCATCTGGGATGCAAAGGACTGACTTCGCCATGTTCAAAAAAATCCTCATTGCCAATCGCGGCGAAATCGCCTGCCGCATCATCCGCACCGCCCGCAGCATGGGCATCCTGTCGGTCGCCATTTACTCGGAAGCTGATGTCGAATCGCTGCATGTGCGACTGGCCGACGAAGCCATCTGTATCGGTCCGGCACCGGCGGCGCAAAGCTACCTAGACGCCGGCAAGGTGCTCGCTGCCGCCACCGCCAGCGGTGCCGAAGCGATCCATCCGGGCTACGGTTTCCTGAGCGAGAACGCGGCATTTGCCGAAGCCTGCGCCGCTGCCGGCGTGGTCTTCATCGGCCCGACCCCGCATCAACTGCGCGCCTTCGGCCTCAAGCACACCGCCCGTGAACTGGCGCAGCAAGCCAACGTGCCGCTGCTGCCCGGCACCGGTTTGCTCGATGACGTCGCGCAGGCGCTCACATCGGCCACGCAGATCGGCTATCCGGTCATGCTGAAAAGTACCGCCGGCGGTGGCGGCATCGGCATGCGGCTGTGCCGCGATGCGCAGGAACTGGAAGCGGCCTACACCTCGGTCAAGCACCTGTCGGAAAACAATTTCAAGAACGGCGGCATCTACCTCGAAAAATTTGTCGAGCATGCGCGCCATGTCGAAGTGCAGATCTTTGGCGATGGTCGCGGCGGTGTCGTCTCGCTCGGCGAACGCGATTGCTCGGTGCAGCGACGCCATCAAAAAGTAATCGAGGAAACCCCTGCGCCGGGCCTGTCCGACGCCACCCGCACGGCGCTGGCCGAGACCGCCGTGCGTCTCACCGCATCGCTGTCGTACCGCTCCGCCGGCACTGTCGAATACGTGCTTGATGCCGACAGCGGCGCATTTTATTTTCTGGAAGTGAACACGCGTCTGCAGGTCGAGCACGGCGTCACCGAAGAAGTGTTCGGCGTCGATCTGGTCGAATGGATGATCCGCGCTGCCACCGATGACTTCGTGCTGCCGGCGCAGCACACGCTGCAATCGACCGGCCACGCGATGCAGTTGCGCGTGTACGCCGAAGACCCGGCCAAGAATTTCCAGCCGTCGTCGGGCGTGCTGACCGGCGTCGTGTTTGCCGATACGCTGCGGGTCGATACCTGGATAGAACGTGGCATCACCGTCAGTCCGTATTACGACCCCTTGCTGGGCAAGCTGATCGTCCGGACCGACACGCGTACTGCCTCGATTGCCGCGCTCGTCGCCGGTTTGCAGGACAGCCGCATCGATGGCATCCAGACCAATCTCGGCTATCTCGCCAACATCCTTGGCTATCCGGTATTCCGTGATGGCGAACAGACCACCGGCATGCTGGCCGCGATGCCGTATCACCCGCGCACTGTCGATGTCATCGAGGGCGGTATCCAGACCACGGTGCAGGATTATCCGGGGCGGCTTGGCTTGTGGGCGGTCGGCATTCCACCGTCGGGTCCGATGGATACGTATGCGCATCGGTTTGCCAATCATCTGCTCGGCAATGACGGCACCGCGGCTACGCTGGAGATGACACTGCAAGGCGCGACACTGGCCTTCAATAGCGATTGCCTGATCGCGCTGGCCGGTGCCGACATGGGCGCGAGCGCGACCGGTCCCGACGGCACGCGCGCGCTCGCCAACTGGCAGGCGCACTCGTTGCGTGCCGGCGAAACACTGCGCTGCGGCACCGTCGAAGGTGCCGGCGTGCGCGGCTATCTGGCTTTCGCCGGTGGCATCGATACGCCGGAATACATCGGCAGCCGCGCCACCTTCACGCTCGGCCAGTTCGGTGGTCACGGCGGACGGGCGCTGCGTAGTGGTGATGTACTGAAACTATTTGCGGCGCAGCCGGTGCAGAATGCGCTGCCCGCCACGGCCGTGCCGGTTTACGGTTCGGCATGGGAAGTCGCAGTCCATTACGGCCCGCACGGCGCGCCGGATTTCTTTACCGATGACGACGTGACGATGTTCTTCGGCACCGACTGGCAAGTGCATTTCAATTCCAGCCGCACCGGCGTGCGCCTGATCGGACCGAAGCCGCGCTGGGCCCGTACCGATGGCGGCGAAGCCGGCCTGCATCCGTCGAACATCCATGACAACGCGTATGCGATAGGCTCGATCGACTTCACCGGCGACATGCCGGTGATCCTCGGCCCGGATGGTCCGAGCCTGGGCGGCTTCGTCTGTCCGGCGGTGATCGTCTCGGCTGATCTGTGGAAGATCGGCCAGTTCAAGCCGGGCGATACGGTGCGCTTCGTGCGGGTGTCGGATGTCGACGCGGCCGCGCTGCGGGTCGCGCAGGAGAGCGTGTTTGATGCGGTGTCGCTTCCGGCACCGGTGTTTGTGCCGCCGCACAGCGAAGCCGGCAGTCAGTTGCCTGCGATCCTGCGCACCGGTGCACTGCCGGACGGCACGGCGCTGGTGTTTCGCCGCGCCGGTGACGACTACCTGCTGATCGAATTCGGCGATGCGGTGCTCGATATCAATCTGCGCTTCCGGGTCCATGCGCTCATGCAGTCGATCGAGCTGGCGCAACTGGCCGGCGTGATCGACCTGACGCCGGGCATCCGTTCGCTGCAAGTGCATTTCGATCACCGCCAGTTGCCGGTCAGCCGGCTGGTCGTGCAGCTCGATGCACTGATCGCCGCGCTGCCCTCGGTCGAGGACATGGTGGTGCGCTCGCGCATCGTCCATTTGCCGCTGGCCTGGAACGACAGCCAGACGCAACTGGCGATCCGCAAATACGAAACCACCGTGCGTCCCGGCGCGCCGTGGTGCCCGAGCAATATCGATTTCATCCAGCGCATCAATGGCCTGGAGGCCGTGCGCGAGGTCTATGACGTCGTCTTCAAGGCCAGCTACATGGTGCTGGGCCTGGGCGATGTGTACCTCGGTGCGCCGGTCGCCACGCCTATCGATCCGCGTCACCGGCTGGTGACGACCAAGTACAACCCGGCCCGCACCTGGACCCCGGAAAACGCGGTCGGCATCGGCGGCGCTTATCTGTGCGTGTACGGCATGGAAGGACCGGGCGGTTACCAGTTCGTCGGCCGTACCGTGCAAATGTGGAACCGCTACCGCCAGACCGACAGCTTCCGCGATGGCAAGCCGTGGCTGCTGCGTATTTTTGACCAGATCAAGTTTTACGAAGTCAGCGAAGAGCAGTTGCTGGAACACCGGCGCGATTTTCCGCTGGGGCGCTTCGACGTGAAGATCGAAGAGACCACGTTTTCACTGGCCGATTACAACCGCTTCCTGGCCACCGAACAGGAATCGATCGGCGTGTTCAAGCAGAAGCAGCAGGCCGCTTTCGAGGATGAGCGCGAGCGCTGGCGCAGCAGCGGCCAATCCAACTGGGTCAGCGAAGAAGCGCTGGCCGGTGCGGCCGAGCAGGGCGAGCTACCGGCTGGGTGTCATTACCTCAGTGCGGTGGTGCCGGGCAGCGTCTGGAAGATCGTCGCGCAGCCGGGCGCGACCGTGGCTGCCGGCGACACGGTGGCGATCCTTGAGTCGATGAAGATGGAAATCCCGCTGACCGCGACCCGTGCCGGCGTGCTCGGCGAATGGCTGGTCGGGGAGGGTACGCCGGTGGCGGCGGGGCAGCATATTGCGGTGTTGCGCGAGGCGGCGTGATCCGATGAAGGCAATTGGTCATCGTGCCCACGCGAATGCACCGGTG
>AEPR01000288.1 GCA_000195205.2 Oxalobacteraceae bacterium IMCC9480
GGTCACGCCGAGCAATTGGCTGTCGTGCAGCACGACATCGAGCGGGATCTGCAATCCCAGCAATACAAAATGATGTTGCTCGGCACTGCCAAACGGCATCCGGATGAAGGCACTGGCGTTGACCTCGTCGCTAGCGCCATTGCTGGTCCGGGTCAGCAAATGCATGACCGGCCCCGGCTTGAGCAAGACCTTGATGGCACCGATATCGTCCTGGATCAGGATGCGCCGTCCGCGGTCAAAGCCGAAGGTTTTGCGCTGATCGGGATGGATCAGGTAATCGCCCTGGTCATTGGTCAGCACCAGATCGATATTGCGCGGCAGGTTGCTGCGGATCCTGTTGAACAGGCGGTCAAGATCAACGTTGACAATGACGATGCCGAACACCTTGCCGTCAGTGCCGCGTACCGGGGTAGCGATCCGCAAGGTCGGCATGTCGGCACCGACTTGCCAGCGCCGTTCGCGATTGAGATTAATCCTCGAAAAGTAGAACTCTCCCGCGCCCACCTTGACGGCCTCAAAGAAATAGGGGAAATGCGCTTTCTCTTGCAGGTCATCATTGCCGACCAGCTCAATACCGGCGCCGGTGCGGTCGACGCGGATCAACTCCCTGCCGAAATCGGCCGTACCGATGAGACGTATCTGCGCGTAATCGATGCGCGACTTGAGCATGCTGGCGAACACCTCCTGCAGCTTGGCCTGGTTGCGTATCGCCGCATCTGTCCCGGCAACACCATCGGTCAGCGCCCGCATCGCAGGCAGCGAGACAATCATGCCGAGGTCTTCGGTAATGGGAATGAGCGTGTCGACAAATCGCTGGCCAAGCACTTCGGTAGCGGTGAGCAGCTTGTCTTCGGCAGCAGAAATGAGCAGTTCCCGGCTTTGCGAATAAGCGTAGTAGCCGGTCAGTGCGGTCGACAAAATGCCGAACAGTGCCAACCAGATGCCTAATTTGAATCCGACTCCGAGGCGCATCATGGTCAAAACTTCCGCAACATATCGCCGGACAGGATTCTGGTCCAGAGCGCATGACGTTTATCCGTGTCTTCGGCCGGCTCCAGCCAGATCAGTTTGTCGCTGGCATTGCTCAGCGCCGTCGCCGTGACCGTATTGGCGAGACCATGGCGCTCGCTGAAACGGGCACTGACATCGGCTTGCAAGGTCATGTCTATCCATTGCGCCGCCAGCTGGGGCGAACGGGCCCGTCCGGTGACGGACCAGCAATCCAGCCATGCCAGCACGCCTTGCTTCGGCACCACGTAGCCGACATCCGCACCCGCTTCCCGCAGCGCCTGGACCTGCTGGGTACCAAAGTTGGCAAATACCAGCGCGACCTCGTTCTCGAGGTAAAACTGAACCGCCTCTTCCGGCGAGGAATAAAACGCCAGTACGTTGCGGCGCAATCCCACCAGTCGCTGGCTGGCCGCGCGCAGTTCGCCGGCGCTCAGTCGAAAGGGGTCTTTACTGCCATCGAGTAACGCAGCCACCGAAAAATTGTGCACGCTACCGCTGTAGGCCAGCACCTTGCCGCGATATTGCGGATCCCACATGGCGTCCATGGACGTGGGCTCCTGCTTGACGAGCTTGCGGTTATAGATCAGCCCCATCTCGGCATACGTAAAGGGAATGGCATACAGCCGCTTGCCGCGCATCAGGCCGGGAATCGTGGCGATGTCGCGAAAGCGTGGCAGCTGGCGGGCTTGATTGGGGATGCCGGCCAGGTCCAGCGGCGCACTCAAGCCCTTGTCAATATAGCGCTGCAGCTCCGCCGTGTTGACCGCAAAGACATCAAAGTCGCCACCGTTATTGCTTGAGAGCCTGCTCCACAGTTCGTCATCGGTATTGACGAAAGTAACCTCCACACGCGCGCCGGTTTTCTTTTCGAAAGCAGACACCACATCCGGATCAGCATAACCCGGCCAGGTCAGCACGCGCAGCACGGTGTCGGCATGCGCCATTGCCGCCAACGAGATCGCGCCCGCCATCAGCGCACGACGCACAAAGCGTGCAAATGAAAAAGAGAACGTCATGCGGGCGTGCCTCGGGCGGAAGGTGGTTATGACCTGGCGATGCCTCGTAATCAACTACCTCACCCGGAGGCACACGCCGTGAGTGGGCGCAGTAGAACCCAACATTACCTTATCGTCAAGCAACAACGTCGGCCATCGACCGTCCCGCTAAACACGGTCAACGCGCACAGGAGTAAAGCTGTCATACTGCGCGCTTCCCAACCTGGACCCCAGTACCGCCTCGTGCGCGGTCGCATCGCTTATGGAATCCCCGAAAAATCTCTTCGCCTATCCCGCTCACCATGTTGCCAATCGTCCTGCGCTTGGCAAACCCGCCCCTTTCCTGCCGATGTCGCGTGCAGAAATGGATGTCCTGGGATGGGACACGTGCGATGTGATTCTGGTCACCGGCGATGCCTACATCGATCATCCAAGCTTCGGCATGGCATTGATCGGTCGCTTGCTGGAAGCACAGGGTTTTCGGGTCGGCATCATCGCGCAGCCCGACTGGCTCTCCGTCGACGCCTTCCGGGCACTGGGCAGACCCAACCTGTATTTCGGCGTCACGGCCGGCAACATGGATTCGATGGTCAACCGGTACACGTCGGACCGCAAGATCCGTACGGATGACGCTTACACGCCGCATGGCGAAGCCAACAAGCGGCCCGATCGCGCCTTGGTGGTCTATGCCCAGCGCGTGCGCGAAGCGTATCCCGAGATCAACGTCGTCATCGGCAGCATCGAAGCCAGCCTGCGTCGCATCGCCCATTACGATTACTGGTCGGACAAGGTGCGTCGCTCGGTGCTGCCGGATTCGAAAGCCGACATCCTGTTGTTCGGCAATGCCGAACGGGCACTGGTGGACCTGACACATCGCCTCGCCGCCGGCGAACCGATCAAGGAAATCCGCGATCTGCGCGGCACGGCCTTCATGGTCTCGCGCGGCTGGTTGCCGGCTGATGACTGGACCGAAGCCAACTCGACGCGCGTCGATACCCCGGGCCGCGTCGAAGCCCATCCCGACCCATATGAAATGAAAACCAAGGAGCCGACCAGCTGCGGTACGGCCAATGCCGAGCCGACTATCGTGGCCAAGCCCATCCTGATCCTGAGCCGCGAAGAGCGCCAGGCGGCCCAGAAAGAAATCCGCAACAAGACCGTGATTCGCCTGCCCGGCTACGACGCCATCAAGGATGACCCGGTGCTGTATGCCCATGCATCGCGGGTATTCCATCTTGAATCGAATCCCGGCAATGCCCGCGCGATGGTGCAGGCGCATGGCGAGCGCGATGTCTGGCTCAATCCGCCACCACTGCCGCTGGCGATGGACGAGATGGATGGTGTCTACGACATGAACTACGCCCGCGCGCCGCATCCGAGCTACGGCAAGGCTAAGATACCGGCCTGGGACATGATCCGTTTCTCGGTCAACATCATGCGCGGCTGCTTCGGCGGCTGCACCTTCTGCTCGATCACCGAACACGAAGGCCGCATCATCCAGAGCCGCTCCGAGCCCTCGATCCTGCGCGAAATCGAACTGATCCGCGACAAGACCCAAGGTTTCACCGGCAATATTTCCGACATGGGCGGCCCGACCGCCAATATGTACCGGCTGGCCTGCAAGGAAAAAAGCATCGAGGAATCGTGCCGGCGTCTGTCCTGCGTCTACCCGACCATCTGCTCGAACCTCGGCACCGACCACAGCAAGCTGATCCAGCTGTATCGCAAGGCGCGCGCGATTCCCGGCATCAAGAAAATCCTGATCAGCTCCGGCGTACGCTACGACCTCGCCGTGCGTTCGCCCGAATACGTCAAGGAACTGGTGACTCACCACGTCGGCGGCTTGCTGAAGATCGCACCCGAGCATTCCGAAGAAGGTCCGCTGTCGAAGATGATGAAGCCGGGCATGGGTGCCTACGACCAGTTCAAGGAATTGTTCGAGAAGTATTCGAAGGAAGCCGGCAAGGAGCAATACCTGATCCCCTACTTCATCGCCGCCCATCCGGGCACCACCGATGAAGACATGCTGAACCTGTCACTCTGGCTAAAGAAAAACAACTTCCGCCTGGACAAGGTGCAATCGTTCATGCCAACGCCGATGGCGCTGGCCACGACGATGTACCACACGCGCAAGAACCCGCTGCGCAAGGTCACGGCCGATTCGGAAACCGTCGAGACGGTCCGCACCGGCAAGGTCCGTAAATTGCACAAGGCCTTCCTGCGCTATCACGATCCCGATAACTGGGAAATCATCCGTGAAGCCTTGCAGCGCATGGGCCGATCCGACCTGATCGGCAGTGGCGAAAAGCATCTGGTGCCGCGCCATTCGGCACCGACAGCGGGGCTGATGGCGATAGAACGCCGGCGCGAAACCCCGAGCCCGGAAAAGCTGGCGAAGAAATTCGGCCAGAACAAGCCGCGCGACGGCGGTGCCGTGACGCGAACTCCAAGTGCACTGGCACGGCCGGCCCGCAAGGCGGCGGGGGTGGTGGCTCGCCCCGGGCGCAAATAAATCCGGCGATTGGCGCGCAGTTAATTCCCAGTTACTATGGTCGACTTCAGGTAGTTATTGAAGGTAACGGGGTCTCTTGGCTTCTCAGGCAGACTGACTCCGGAACCATCCGCAGGCGCTAGTCGCCTGAGCCGAGCCAAGAGACCGTCGCGACCATGGAAGATGTTCTGTTCATCGTGAACCCCAATGCAGGTTCGGGGCGCACCCACCGCGTTTGGTCATCCCTGTGTGATCGCATGCCGGGCCTGCGCGCTGCCAAGCTCGTGCAATGCGACAGTGCCGGCGCCGCCCGCAATGCCATCCATGCTGCCCTGACAGCGGCCATTCGCCGCGTGGTCGTACTGGGCGGCGATGGAACGCTGCACCTGACCTTGAATGTGATGCTGACCGACGCGCGCGATACCTCCCGGTGCCTCGGGCTGGTTCCGGTCGGCACCGGCTCGGATCTGGCACGCGGGCTCGGGCTTGATACCCGACCGATGCATGCATTGACGCAGGCACTCGACGATCGCCCCACCCCTCTGGACGTGCTGCACCTGCAATCCGGTATCCATTCCCGCTATTTCATCAACGAGGCCTCGCTCGGCATCACGGCGATGGTGGCGGCGCGTGTCAATACACTGCGCCACCGGAATGCTGGCACGTTCCTAGCCGCTGCACTGCGCGAACTCGTGAATTACCAACCCAAATGGGCCAGGGTGAGCCTCGACGGCCAGCGCTGGCGCGAAGGATTTTTCTTCATGGTGGTGGTGGCCAACGGGTCGCGTTTTGCAAAAGGCATGCGCATTGCGCCCATGGCCAATGCCGCTGATGGCATGGCCGACATCATCCTCGTCGAAGCCACCTCAAAGGCGCTCCTGCTGGCGTGGTTGCCGAGCATCTATCTGGGCAAGCATCTCAAAGCACCGTTCGTCCACTGGGCGCAGGCGCGGTCGATTGATATTGATACCGGATCCGAGCAACTAATTTTTGAAGGCGATGGTGAAGTCACGCTGCCCGCACCGGGAAACATCACCGTGCTTCCCGCTGCCGTGCTGTTCAGTGGCGCTGGACACCACACCCGAACCTGACCGAAACGTTGCGCCAATAACCCGAAAGGAATCGATCATGCAGGCCACCATCAAGCCAAAGTTGAGCAAACAAACCGGACACGCGGTGTGGTGTTCGGTGCTGGCGGAAGTCAACGCACAACAGCTCTCCGCCACCACAACACGACAAACCATCATCAGATTGGCGGCATTGTGCGGCTTGCTCGGTGGCGCCCTCGCAATGGCCTGGTCATCGACCTCGTCGCTCTGGATGCTGAGCGCTGCCTACCTCCTCATCGCGTTGCTGCTCGCGCAAGCCGCTTTCATCGGCCATAGCGCCGGCCACGGTTCGATCAGCCGGAATGACCGCCTGAACCGGACGCTGGGCCAGTTCAGCATGACACTGCTGACCGGCCTTGCTTTCGATGAGTGGATCGCGCGCCACCGCGACCACCATCGCTACTGCCAGGACGAGGATCAGGATCCCGACCTGATGGTCGACCTCTTCGTTTCGCTCACGGACAAATCCCGATGCCGCAAAGGTCGGCTTGGCCGCTTTCTGACCAGATATCAGGCCGTTCACATCTGGCTGCTCTCGCTGCTGTTCGGCCACAGCCAGCGCCATCTTTCCCAGGCTGCCGTGTTGCGCAAACTGCAGCGCTACCGGCTTGATGCGGCGATGCTGCTGTTGCATCTGGCGCTCTGGTTCGGCCTTCCCTGCCTGGTGCTGGATGTGCCAGTGCGGCTGGCACTGCTGGCCTATCTGGTGCCGCTAACCATACTGGGTCCTTATCTGGCGGCCATCTTCTGGGTCAACCACATGGGCATGCCGCTGATCGAGGATGCGTCGGCGTTTTCGTTTCTTGAACATCAAACGGTGACGTCACGCACCATCCTCAATGCGCCGCGCTGGGACTGGCTGTTCGGTGGGCTCAATTTTCAGATCGAGCATCACTTGTTTCCCAAGGTACCGACCACACGGCTGGCTGCGGTACAGACCATCGTGCGGCGTCATTTCGATGAACAGGGGATCGCTTATCACGGCGTGTCATGGCGGGCGGCGGTGAGCGCGATTCACGCGCACCTGCGCAAGATGGCGACTGCATCGTGAGCGCTTCCACCACAAGACAACAACGTCTGTTCGAATATGCCGCGATTGCTGTGTTCGCGCTGCTCGCCGGCTGGAGTGCGCTGCGCCTGGCTGCTACCGCGCAATGGCTCCTTCTACCGATACTGTTGCTGGCGGCACCCGTGGCGTGGCTGTTCACGGATTTACTGAGCGGCGTCGTGCACTGGGCCTGCGATTGCTTTGGCAGCGTGAACACACCAGTCGTCGGTAACGCCATCATCCGTCCATTCCGTGAACACCACGGCGATCCACAGGCGATGACGCAACACGATTTTGTCGAGACCCACGGCGCCAGTTGTTTCGCGGCCTTGCCGTTCCTGATCGCCTCGAGCCTGCTGCCACTAGACGGGTTCCTCGCGGATCTGCTCCAGGCAAGCCTGCTGTTGATTGCCCTCGGCGCGCTGGCAACCAACCAGTGCCACAAATGGGCGCACATGGATCGTGCAGCGGTACCGGCTGCGATCCGCTGGGCGCAGCGCCATCATCTGGTGCTGCCGGACTGGCATCACCGGCAGCATCACACCGCGCCGTTCGACTCGCATTACTGCATGTCGAGCGGATGGCTCAATCCGCTGTTCAATGCAGTCCTTCTCCGGTGCCGCCGATGATGCCGACAATCTCCATCTCCGATGCAATCGGCAGGCGCGCCGGACTCTCATCGGCACTGCTGGGCGCGCTCTGCATCGTCGCCGAGCTGTGTTTTTTGCTGCCGGACCTGCTGGTTACCAGGGATGCCCTGCCCTTCTACAAAGCGCATATCGCGCTGTGCCGCGGCATACTTCAAGCGAGTATTTTTGCGACTTTCGCACTCGGGGCGCTGGGCGCAGTGTGTGCCCGAACCAGTCGCTATGGCTTGACTGGCTTGGGATTCGGCATCGTGGCGATGTTGATGGGTGGCGCGCAGGCCGAGGCAATCCACGCCGGCGGCATGCGCTCCTGGGCCGCCGGGCTGGACTACTTTGTCCTTGAGTTGCTGGTACTGGGCCTGGTCTTCATTCCCGCCGAAGCGCTGTTCCGGCTTCGACGGCAAAAGGTCTTGCGGCAGGGATGGCAGACCGACCTGAAACATTTTTTCGTGAGCCATGCCGGCGTCCAGTTGCTCTCGTTTGCTGCCTTGCTTCCGGCGCAGATGCTGTTTTCATGGGCCGTACAACTGGATTTCCAGAAAGCCATCGCGGCCCAACCCCTCTGGCTCCAATTCGTCGAAATGATCGCCGTGGTCGACCTTGCCACGTACTGGATCCACCGCGCGTTTCACCAGATTCCGTGGCTCTGGCGCTTCCATGCCATTCACCACTCAAGTCAGCAGATGGACTGGCTGGCCGGTTCGCGCATTCACCCCGTCGACGCCATACTCACACGGGCGGTCGCCTTCATCCCCGTCTTCGTGCTCGGGTTCGCACCGGCTGCGCTGTATGCCTATCTGGTATTCGTGTCATTCCATGCCGTGTTCATTCATGCGAACTTGCGCTGGCGTTTTCCGGGCCTGCGCTGGGCGATATCGACACCCCAGTATCACCATTGGCACCATGCCAGCGACGCCGAGGGCATCGACAAGAATTTTGCGCAGTTTCTTCCGGTATGGGATCTGTTGTTCGGTACGGTGCATCTGCCGCATGGCTGGCCGAAGCATTACGGGGTGGAGCATTTCCAGCCACCGGAAACGTATCTGGGGCAGCTGGTGTATCCGTTGCGGTCACCGGGAGGAATGCATTCGCCGCTTTCGTGACTGCAAATGCCTAGAATTGGCACTGGTTTTTGAGGCGCGCGCGTGGGCACAAAGGGCTGTGCCCACCCTACAGAATTACTTTTTCGCAGCTCTAATCCCTACTCAAAACCGTTCGTACCCGAGCAAATACCGCCACTGCCCCACCGGCAATGCCGCCATCGACATCCGCCCGATGCGAATCCGCTTAATCGACACCACCTGCAAGCCGACCTTCTCGCACAGATAAGGAATCTGGCCGCGCTCGGCTGCCTTGATCGCAAAGCGCAACTTGTGCTCGCTTTGCCAGCTGACTTTCATTGAAGCAATCGGCTTGCCATTCCACTTCAAGCCCTTCTGCAGCAATTCCAGACCGGCGGCGTCCAGCGTGCCGGTGACTTCGACCACGAATTCCTGCTCGATACGACTGGCTTCCTGCACCAGCGCGCGTTCGATGCGCCAATCCTGCGTGAGCACCAGCAAGCCGCTGGCGCTGTCCTCGAGCGGATTCGTCAGCGTCAATGCCTTGGTATGACGGCGCAAGAAGCGCAGGCCGGAGCGGTCGTCCGGGCCGAGTGTTGCGGGCGTGATCCAACTTTGCTCGGGATCGATCGCGTCTATGGTGCGCATGCCGGCCGGCTTGTGCAGCAGGATGGTCACCGGGTCCAGCGGTGCCGGCACCGCATCGGGCAACAGCACGATCGCCTGTTCCGGCGCCACCCGCGCACCGGCTTCTTCGGTCAGGACGCCATCGACCGTAATCCAGCCACCTTCGATGAACTGTTCGGCTTCGGTGCGGGAGCAACCCAGTTCTTCGGCGACGCGTTTGGCCAGGCGGATGGTGTCAGTCATGGAAAGCTCAGTTGAGGGTTAAAAATGAAGCCGCATTGTAACGGGCACCGTGGCAGGAAGTCTCGCAGCCAGGACGACGATGCGCTGTTGCCCGCGTCAACGCCCCATGAATTCGCCACCACAAGCCTATCCGGCGCGATAGTGGTTCTCACCAAAAAATTTCATAAAGTAGGCGAATTATTGAATTGAGTTATTTTTTTAATTACCTTATATTTATCGCTTATTTTTTAACCAAAATATTCAAAATGATTTTTTAGTTAAAAGTGAAAGATCCTATTTGGTTGCAGGTCGGCTCTTTCTGTGAAATTTTTCCTGAAGAAAGATTATCGCCATGCATAAAAATGGATATTTTCGAACAATTTTCACAGTGCCCGGTTTACTGCTGGCCATGATGCACGTTGCCAGTGCCGAAGAAAAAGACAGCATCGTGACTGATCGTCCCGACTTCGTCGAATCCAGCGATGTTGTCGGCAACGGCCGGTTCCAGGCAGAAATGGGCCTGGCGATCGAACGAACCCGACGCGATGCCAATAGAACACGGACGATGTCGACCCCCGTCCTGCTGCGCATAGGCACCGGTGACGCCTGGGAGTTGCGGGTGGAAACCGACGGCAGGATGGTCCAGCACAACGATGACGTGGTGCAAGGGACACGCCAGACCGAGCGCGGTTGGGCCGATGTATCGATCGGCACAAAGTGGCATGTGATGGATGAACGGGACGGCAGTCCGTCCATCGGGATGCTGGCCCACATCGATATCGATAGCGGCTCATCGACACTGCGTGGCAATGGCTGGCGACCATCATTGCGCCTGGTCGCAGAATGGGACATGCCTGCAGGCATGTCCTTGGGCGTCATGCCGGGCTTGGCCCTGGACAAGAATCCGGAGGGAAAGCGCAACTGGAATGGCATTTTTGCCGCTGTCCTCGGCAAGTCGCTCACCGAACAAACACGCGCTTTCGTCGAAATCGCGCTACCGCAAATTGCGCGTGCCCGGCACGGCGGTACCGTCGCGACGTTCGATATCGGCATGGCCCATCTGCTTTCACCGCGGTGGCAAGTCGATATCGCGTTCTACAAGGGGCTCAACCGGAATACCGCCGATCTGACGGGAACCATCGGCCTGTCCAGCAAATTCTAATCACCGACCGGGAGTTGAAAATGACCATCACATTACGCCTGGTTTTGCTGACGGCAATCAGCCTCCTGTCGATCTTCCTGGTTGGCGGTGCGGGCATCTGGGCGGAACGTTCAGTCGCTGCGGTGTTGCATGAAAATGCGGTAGCCAGCACAGCACTGCGCAATCACATGCAGGCGGACATGATGCATGACGCGCTGCGTGGCGATGTCCTGGCAGCAACACTGGTCGGCATCAAGGGGCAGACGGATCAGCGCAAGGAGGTCGAAGTAGCGCTGGCGGAACACACCTTGTCCATGACCAATGCCCTCAAGGATAACGAAGCCTTGCAATTGACGACGGAAATCACCGCATCGATTGCCAAAGTGCGCCCTCTGGTGGACGCCTACCTGAACGAGAGCAGGATTGCCGTCAAGATTGCGCTGGACAATCCCGCAGGCATGGCAGCTGAGTTCGAGAAGTTCATGACGACATTCAACGTGCTGGAAAGGGAAATGGCATCGCTATCGACGTTAATGGAAAAGAATTCCAGCGACAGAATGCAGGCGACGACCGCCCGATCCGGGCAGTTCATCCTCGGTGCCCTGGTGATTTCCAGCTTGTGCCTGAGCCTGTTTGCGATGACGACAATACGCGCTGTACTGGGGAATATCCGCAGTGTCCTGCGGGCGGTTGATCACCTCAATTCCGGTGAAAGCAATTTGAACCAGCGGATTCCCCCCTTGCAAGGAGAGTTCGCCGTACTGGGAAATTCACTCAACGAATTCATTGCCAACCTGGGCAGGATCGTCAGTGAGATCAGCGCATCGTCGGGAGCCATCTCGACCGGATCACGGCAAATTTCGATGGGCAGCCGGGATCTGTCGGCGCGCACAGAGTCGCAGGCCAGCGCACTCGAGCAAACCGTCTCGTCGATGGAACAGCTGACCGCAACCGTCAAGCAGAATGCCGACAACGCCCGGGAAGCCAGCAACCTGGCCATTTCTGCCTCGAATGTTGCCAGCAAGGGTGGACTGGTCGTGTCGCAAGTCGTCGAGACTATGGATTCCATCAATACCTCGGCAAGAAAGATCGTCGACATCATCAGCGTCATTGATGGCATTGCGTTCCAGACCAACATCCTC
>AEPR01000287.1 GCA_000195205.2 Oxalobacteraceae bacterium IMCC9480
ATTTTTTTGACCTCCTTTTACGATGATGCTTATGACGATTTACGACAGATTTTTAATGACGCGTGCACAGGCAGCTTTGCTGCTGGCCTTGTGCGTAACGGGCACCGGCGCGGTCGCGGCCGACATCGACGCCGGCAAGGAAAAAGCCATGAGTTGCGCGATGTGCCACGGTGCCACCGGCATCAGCCAGATGCCGGGCGCACCCAACCTGGCCGGCCAGCAAGCGCTGTATGTCGAGCTGCAACTGAAGAATTTTCGTAGCGGCAAACGCAGCAATGAAATCATGGGCGTCATTGCCAAGCCGCTGACCGATACCGAGATCAGCAACCTGGCAGCGTGGTACGAGTCGATCAGGATCGATGGCAGCACGGCACGCTAGCACCTCGCATCCCCAATCACCGTACCGGCGGCGAAATCACCTTGTCGATCACGTGGATCACGCCATTGCTGGCCAGCAGGTCAGTCGCGGTAATCTTTGACTTGCGTCCCAGCTGGTCGGTAATGACGAAGCCGGCATCGATGACAAAGGTACTGCCCTGCACCGACTTGATGGGCGACCCGACCGGCACTTCGGCTTTCAGTACCCGCGACGACAGCAGGTGGTAATTGAGCACCGTCGTAATGAGTGCCGGATTGGCCAGCATCTGGGACTTGGTGATCTTGAGTTCGGCGAACAGCGCCGCAAAGGCATCATTGGTCGGCGCAAACAGCGTGAAGGGCCCGGCCGCATTGAGCGCGCCGGCCAGCCCGGCCGCATTGATCGTCTCGATGAGCACGCTCAGTTCCGGCTTGGTCTGAAGGGTCTCGATCAGGGTCTTGTTGGCCGGCAGCAGCACCTTGTCCAGCACATGGACCAGGCCGTTGCTGGCGCTGATATCGGTCTGGGTAATCCTCGCCGTGCGGTTACGGCCATCGGTCACGACCAGATCACTGCCAACGCTATCGATCTTGAAAATACCCACTTGCAGCGTGGTGATGGCTTTGCCGACGGGCACATCAGCCTTCGCGACCTTGGCCGGCAACACGTGATACGACAGCACGCTGGCCAGCAACGCCTTGTCGGCCAGCAGCTGGACCTTGCTGACATTGAGTTCGGCCAATAGCAAGGCGAACGCATCGTTGGTCGGGGCAAACAGCGTCAGCGGACCGGGGCCGGACAAGGCACCGGCGAGGTCGGCCGCGACCACCGCTTCGGCCAGAATGCTGAAACGCGGATCCGCCTTGATGACATCGACCAGATTGGGCACGGCGATCGCCGAGGTGATGGTGGCCGGCGTGGCGCTGGTTGCCGCGGCGGGCGTGGCGTGATCCTTTTGTCCGCCGCAGGAAGACAGCATGGCCGTCGCGGCAATCAAGGCGCACAGTCCGCCAAATTTGAAACGGTGGATGGCTCTGTAAAACATGGTGTTCTCCCGAATGAAGGTGACGCCATTACGCAACCCGGTGCGTCCTTGAACAGAAAAGGGTAGTCGCAGCGACGCAGATGCAAAGGTGTCAGGACAAGCACCGCGAAGGCCACCCGTCGCTGATCGCGAAGAAAGTCGATAACGCCCGCGCAGAGAGCGAACGGACTTATGGTAGGGAGAAGTAAGGTGACCGGATTTGATCCATCGCAGACCGCGGGCGATTCACCCGGTCGAGATCAGGGGACCAGAGGGCTGGTCCGAGTACGGGCTAATGTGCGTCGTCAGCACAGGTCGTCGGTGGCTTGGTTTGTGTGTGGGTGACATACCAAGAATGTAGGGTGGGCACGGCCCCATCGTGCCCA
>AEPR01000286.1 GCA_000195205.2 Oxalobacteraceae bacterium IMCC9480
CCGCCGTACCGGATAGCTTCAGTCGCGCCATACTGCGCCACGCACTCGCGTCGAATACGGTCGCGCTATCCGATTGGCGATTGCCACTGACCGTCACCAATCTGGAGGCCGATCCGGCCTACGCCGGTTGCCTCGCGATCGCACGCGAACAGGAAATACGGGCCTGCAGTTTCTGGCCGATACTTGGCCGACTGGATCATCCGATGGCGACGCTGGCACTGTATTACCGGCATCCGCGCGGGCCGTCCGAGCTGGAGCACTTTCTATTGCCATCGGTGCTGGATCTCGCCGGGTTGGCCATCAAAAACAAGCGCTCCGACGAGCGCATCCGCTTCCTTGCCCATCATGATGACCTCACTGGTCTGCCCAACCGCATGCGTTTTTTGCAGGAGCTGTCGCTGGCGCTGGCACGCGCCGCGCGCAGTGGTCATCAGGTCGGATTGCTGTTTCTGGATCTGGATCGCTTCAAGGAAATCAACGACACGCTGGGCCACCATGTCGGTGATGCGGTCTTGCGGGAAGTGGCCAACAGGCTGCGCGCCAACGTGCGCGAAGTTGACATGGTGGCGCGTCTGGGCGGTGACGAATTCGTCGTCATGGCCGAAGATTTTTCCGACAGCACGGTGTTGTCCGGCATCGCACGCAAACTGACCGAGCAAATCGCGTTGCCAATGGTCATCGACCAGCAGGATTGCCATCTCACGGCCAGCATCGGCATTAGCACCTATCCGGATGATGGTGACAATATCCCTGCGCTGATCCGCAGTGCCGATATCGCCATGTACCGGGTCAAGGAAGGCGGTCGCAACAGCCACCAGTTCTTTGACGGTCGCGACATCGGTATCGAGGCATCCTGATCAGGCGCTGGCAGGCGCCACAAAAAAACGTTCGGTCATCTCTTCCAGTCCGACCGATTCCAGCACTTCCTGCAAACGTTCGGCCGGGCGGCGGCGCGGCAAATCCTTGTACGTCGCGATAATCAGCTCGTTCTTCATCGAATGCTCCCAGCCGACCAGCTCGGTCACACTGACCTGATAACCATGCGCTTCGAGCTGCAGGCAGCGCAGCACGTTGGTGAGCTGGCTACCGAACTCGCGCGTGTGCAGCGGATGACGCCACAGTTCGGTCAGCGCGCTCTTGCCCAGCGCCTTGCCCTTGAGCCGGTTCAGGACCGACGCGACTTCGGCCTGGCAGCACGGCACCAGCACCATGTGCCGGGCCTGCTTTTTCAGGCCGAAATGGATCGCATCGTCGGTCGCGGTATTGCAGGCGTGGAGGGCGGTGACGATATCGATCTGCGCCGGCAGCAACGGTGAATCGATCGACTCGGCCACCGACAGGTTCAGGAAGGACATGCCGGGAAAGTGCAATCGCTGCGCCAGCTCTTCGGATTTGCGGACCAGTTCGTCGCGGGTCTCGATGCCATAGATATGCGAGCCATCGGTCAGCGACTTGAAGAACAGGTCATACAGGATGAAGCCCAGATACGACTTGCCGGCACCATGGTCGACCAGCCGGAGTCCGCGTTCGCCGGAGGCCTGCTGCACCGCCTTCATCAACGGTTCGATGAATTGATATAAATGATAAACCTGCTTGAGCTTGCGCCGGCTGTCCTGGTTCAGCTTGCCATCGCGGGTCAGGATGTGCAGCTCCTTGAGCAGTTCGATCGATTGACCGGGACGGATTTCCGGGATGGTGTGCATGGCAGCTTCCTTGTTGAGCGAGGCCGAAGTGTACGCCGTCGCACAGGCATAATGCGCGCAATGCTCCGGTATTTTCCGGCCTCCATTTGTCCATTGAAGCGCGTCCGTCCCCATGAATCTTCCACCATCGCCGGCCCGCTCACTGGCCCTGTTCTGCAAAGTCGTCGACAACTTCGGCGACATCGGCATTTGCTGGCGCCTGGCCAGACAACTGCAGCACGAACACGGCATCGCTGTCACCTTGTGGGTCGATGATCTGGTCAGCTTCCGGCGACTCTGTCCGCCGGTGCAGATCGATGTCGATGTGCAGCAGGTCGGCGGCGTGACGGTGTGCTTTTGGCGCGATCAGGAGGGGACGTTCGTACCGGACGACGTGCCGGACATCGTCATCGAATTCTTTGGCTGCGAACTGCCGCCGGCTTACGTCGCTGCGATGGCGCAATGCACACCGCGTCCGGTCTGGCTCAACCTCGAAGGCCTCAGTGCCGAAGCATGGGTCGAAGGTTGTCACACCTTGCCGTCGCCGCATCCGCGCCTGCCACTGACCAAGCATTTCTTTTTTCCGGGCTTCACGGCGCAAACCGGTGGCCTGCTGCACGAAGCCGGTTTGCTGGAACAGCGCCTGCAATGCCAGCGCGACCCGATTGCCAGTGCGACCTTTCTCGCTGCGCTCGGTGTAACCCCGACCGAGATCGCTGCGCTAAAAGTCTCGCTATTTTGCTATCCGCATGCGCCGGTGGCCGCGCTGTTCGAGGCCTGGCAGCATGGCGCTTGCGCCATCACTTGCCTGGTCCCCGATGGCGTGGCGACGGACGCGGTCAGCGCCTTTCTGGGCGAGCCAGCTGTCCCGGGTGCGGTCCGCACAGTTGGTGCACTGACGGTGCGCGTATTGAAGTTCGTCGCACAGCCCGACTACGACCGCTTGCTGTGGGCCTGCGACCTCAATTTCGTCCGTGGCGAAGATTCCTTTGTCCGCGCCCAATGGGCGGGCAGGGCTTTCATCTGGCATATCTACCCGCAGGACGAAAACCTGCATCACGTCAAACTGCGCGCATTCCTCCAGCGTTACGCCGCCGGTACCGCCAGCCTGACGGCAGCAGCGCTGTGCTGGAATGGCGTGGATACGCAGCCTGCACAAGACTGGTCCGTGCTATGGCCGCGCCTGCTGGCAGACCTGCCGGCAATCGCCCGCGAGGCCACCGGCTGGCAGCAACAAATGCTGGTCAATGGAGATATGACGGCGAATTTGCTGAAGTTTGCGCTCGCTCTTAGGTCTGTCACCAAAGAAAACAAGGTACAATCCGCGGTCGCCCGATAAGGCTTTTTCAACGCATCGTGAGCCGACTGCGCCGGTATCCGAGTGGCGACTGATGATTCTCATACAACTTAATTTTTACGTACATTCTCTATGAAACCTGCAAAAGAAATTCGCGTTGGCAACATCATCATGGTCGACAGCAAGCCGTTCATCGTGCTGCGCTCCGATGTCAACGGGTCAAGCCGTACCGGCTTCACCTACAAATGGAAAACCAAAAACCTGCTGACCGGCGCGCCGATGGAAAACGTTTTCCGCGGTGACGACAAGTTCGAAGTCGTTGTCCTCGACAAGAAACCAGTCACGTTTTCGTATTTCGCTGATCCCTTGTTCGTCTTCATGGACGAGGAATACAACCAGTATGAAATCGAAGAAGAGAACCTCGGCGATGCACTGAACTACCTGAAAGACGGCATGGAATGCGAAGCCGTCTTTTACGAAGGCAAGGCCATCTCGGTTGAACTGCCGATCACCATCGCCCGCCAGATCATCTATGCCGAGCCAGCCGTCAAGGGCAATACTTCAGGCAACGTCCTGAAAGAAGCCCGTCTGGAAAACGTCATCGAAGCCAAGCAGCACACGATTCAGGTGCCGCTGTTTGTGAGCCAGGATGATGTGATCGAACTCGACACACGGACCAACGAGTACAAGAAAATCGTGCGCAACTAAGTTTGATGTAATTAAGTTGTGTGCAATAAAAAAACGCTGCCTGTCGGGCAGCGTTTTTTTTCGCCGGTATTTCTGCCGGCATCAGTCCTGCATATCGAGCAGGTCAGGCCCGAACACTTCCCGATGCAGGCGTGTCACCGGGACCCCGGCAAGGACTAAAGCCTGCCATTGGGCTTTCATGAAACCGGTCGGTCCGCACAGATAAACATCGGCGTGTGCGTGCGGCCAGTCCGGCAGCATGGCGATGTTCATTAACCCCGTGTGCGCGCCGTCGTCCGACGGGGCCAGATAAAACGTCACGACCTGCAGGTTCGGCATTAGCCTTTGCGCTGCTGCGATATCGACCTGATGCGCATGGTGTTGGCGGTCCTGTGCGGCATGGGAAAAAATCACGTGGCGTGTCGGCTGGACCCGGACGATCTGGTTGAGCGTCGCGATCATCGGCGTGATACCGACCCCGGCGGAGAGCATCACGACTGGCTCGATCGAGTCGGTGTCGGGCATGAATTCGCCGAACGGATGCGTCGCCAGCAAGGTGCTGCCGACGACGACGTGATCATGGATCCAGTTGGACACTGCTCCGGACGGTGTCGCCGCGCCCGCGACTTCGCGCTTGACGGTAATGCGCCATTGCTTGCCATCCGGCGCATCCGACAGGCTGTACTGGCGCATCTGGTGACGACCATCCGCGAAGTCCACGGCCACGCTGATGTACTGGCCCGGCTTGCAGGCCGGCAGTGGCTGGCCATCGACCGGTTCTAGCGTGAACGCATCGACCCCCGCGCTTTCGTTGCGCCGTTGCATGACTCGCAGCGGCCGCAGTGCGCCCGGCGTGATGCCTGCGTCGGCATAGCCTTTTTTCTCGGCGGCGATAAACACCTTGGCCAGACTGTCATAAGCTTCGACCCACGCCGCCAGCAATGGCACGGTGGCCGCATCACCGAGGGTTTCCTTGATCGCGCCGATCAGATATTGGCCGACGATCGGATAGTGCTCGGCGCGGATGCCGATCGAGAGATGCTTCTGGACGATGCGTTCGATGACCGGGCCTAGCACGTCGGTATTGCCGATGTGGGCTGCATAAGCGAAGACGGCAGCGGCCAGCGATTGCTGCTGTGTGCCGCTGGCCTGGTTGCCCATGTTGAACAGGCTAGTCAGTTCGGGGTGAGCGGCGAACATGTTGCGGTAGAACGTTGTCGTGATGGCCAAGCCATGCGCTCGCAGCACCGGGACACTGGCATCGATATAGGGGCGGGCGGCAGCTGAAATCATGGTCTTCTCCAATTACGCATAAAAAATGCAACTTTTAAGTCGAAAAAAGCTGGCAGGGCAAGGCGCTGCCAGCAGGGGTTATTGTTTGAGGAAACTGCGATGCATGCGCACCACCTGTTCGCCGGTCTTGCCGTCGCACAAATCGGCTAACGTATAGCCATTCATCGCGTCGTAAAACGCCTGCATGCCCACCTTGAGCGCATCGCGCAAGATGCAGTCCTTGCGCAGATGACAGGCCAGACCATCGCAATCAATCAGCTCGTCCTTGCCTTCAAGCTCAAGCAGGATGGTGCCGACATGCAGCGTCGTCGCATCGATCGCCAGACGCAGGCCACCATTGCGGCCACGCGTGGCATCGACCCAGCCGGTGCGGGCCAGATGACCGGCCACCTTGATCAGGTGGTTAATCGGGATATCGAATTGTGCGGCGATTTCAGCCACCGTGATCTGGCTTTCGCGTGTGCCGCTGCGGGCGAGGTAGATCAGGACGCGCAGACCGATGTCCGAGTAGCGGGTCAGGCGCATGACGTTTGCCGGATGAATGAAAGTGACGGCATTCTATCAAAGATGCTTTTAAAATGCATATTAAATTTCCTCGTTGGATGGTTTGTCTTGTTCGTCTTGTTTGTTGGAGAACCACGCATAGGCCAGCGGCAGCAACAGCAGCGTGAAGAAAGTCGCCGACACGATGCCGCCGACAATGACGACCGCAAACGGTCGCTGGGTTTCGGAGCCGATGCCATGCGACAGCGCCGCCGGCAGCAAGCCCAGCCCGGCCATCAGCGCCGTCATCAGGATGGGTCGCAAGCGCGATACCGCACCCTCGATCGAACTGGTCAATCCGTTCTGGCCGGCCTGGCCGTTCTCGACAATCTGCTCGACCATGATCACGCCGTTCTGCACCGAGATCCCGGCCACCGCAATGAAGCCGACCGCGGCCGACACCGAGAAATGCAGGCCCGCCAGCGCCAGTCCGAGGATGCCGCCTATCAGCGCGAAGGGCACGATGGCTAGCACCAGCAAAGCTTTCGGTACCGACTTGAAGGCCCAGAACAGCAATGAAAAAATCAGCAGTCCGGTGATCGGCACGATCACTTCAAGCCGCTTGACGGCGCGTTGCTGGTTCTCGAACTGACCGCCCCAGCTGATCTGGTAACCGGGTGGCAGATGCACCTGGTCAGCGACTTTCTGCTGCGCTTCGGCGACAAAGCTGCCCTGGTCGCGACCCAGCAGATTCGCCTTCACCGAGGCATTGCGTTCGCCTGCTTCGCGGCTGATGCGGGCTGGCCCCTGGCGGATGTCGATACGGGCTAGGTCGCCCAGCGCCACCGTGCCGGTCGCACCGGGCAAGCTGATCTGCAACGCGGCGATGTCATCGATCGAGTTGCGCGCATTTTCCTGCAGACGGATCACGATATCGAAGCGGCGATCGCCTTCGAAATAGACATTGACGGCATTGCCGGCCAGCGCGGTCTGGATCGCCGTGTTGACATCGGCGACATTGATGCCGAGCCGTGCGATCCGTTCGCGGTCCATCACGATATCAAGTTCGCTCTGGCCACCGATCTTGACGGCAGCGACATCGGCGGCACCCGGAATGGCCGACAGGATGGCCGCGACCTGCTCGCTTTTTTGCGACAGGATGGCCAGGTCCGGACCAAAGATCTTGATCGCGATTTCGCCCTTCACGCCGGACAGAGCCTCTTCGACATTGTCCTGGATGACTTGCGAGAAATTGGTCGGCAGGCCGGGCAGGTGATGGATTTTTTCGGTCATGTCGGCCACCAGCGCCTCTTTGTCCTTGAAGTTCCAGCTCGCATGCGGCTTCAGGTCGGCCAGGATTTCCATGTTGTTCGGGCCTTTCGGATCGGTGCCGTCATCGGGTCGGCCGATGTGCGAGAGCACGTTGTCGACTTCCGGATAACTGCGCAGGATGGCGCGTACCTGCTGTTCCATCGCACGGGTTTTTTCCAGCGAACTGGAGTTCGGCAGGCTGATGGTCAGCCAGATATTGCCTTCGTCGAGCTTGGGCAAAAACTCGCTGCCCAGCATCGGTGCCAGCCCCATCGTCAGCAGCAGCGCCACGGCAGCGCACCCGAACACCAGCGTGCGGCGCTGCTGCGCGCCGGTCAGCATGCGCCGGTACCACGCCTGGATGGTGGCCATCCAGTGGCTGTGTGTTTCGGCCATCGGATGACGCTGCATGGTCCACGCCAGCAGCGTCGGTACCAGCGTCATCGTCAGGATGATGGCGCCGACCATCGCAAAACTGATCGTGAAAGCGACCGGCGAAAAGATCTTGCCCTCGACGCGTTGGAAGGTATAAATCGGGATGAAGGCGAGGATGATGATGGCCTTCGCAAACAGGATCGGATGGCCGAGCTGGACCACGGTTTCCTTGAGCGTGCGGGTGCGCCACGCGGTGGCCGACAGGCCGCTGGCCGGGTCGTAAGTCTGCAGTGCCAGTCGCACCATCAGCGCCTCGACCAGCACCACCGCGCTGTCGATGATGATGCCGAAGTCGACTGCGCCCAGCGAGATCAGGTTGGCCGGAATACCGCGCGCATCGAGCATGATGAACGCGCACAGCAGCGACAGCGGAATCACGGTCGCGACGATCAGCGCGGCGCGCCAGTTCCCGAGGAACAGCATCAGGATGGCGATCACCAGCCCCGCACCGACCAGCAGATTTTCGGCCACGGTCTTGACGGTGTGATCGATCAGCTCGGTGCGGTCGTAGATGGTTTTCAGACGCACACCCTTGGGCAGTTTGGTGTTAATTGTAGCGATGCGCAGCTTGACATCGGCCACCACCTTGGCGGCATTGCTGCCCTTGGTCATCTGGACGATGCCCTCGACCACGCTGTCGTTGTCGTTGTATGCGACCACGCCGGAGCGCGGACGGAAGCCCGTGGTGACGGTGGCCACATCCGACACCAGCACCGTGTTGCCGTTCTTTGCGCTGACCATCACGCGACCGATGTCATCGATCCGGTTGAAGATGCCGATGCCGCGCACCACCAATGCTTCGTCGCCGCGCCGCACCAGTCCGCCGCCGACATTGGCGCTGTTGTTGGTCAGCGCCTGGCTGACCTGATCGAGCGTGACGTTGTAGCGCTTGAGCGCGGCTGGATCGATCTGCACCTGGTATTCCTTGACCGTGCCGCCGAAGCTGACCACGTCGGCTACGCCCGGCACGATGCGCAGGCCGGGCCGGATCACCCAGTCCTGCAAGGCCCGCACTGCATTGGCATCCATGCCGGCCGGCGCATCGACGATGTAGCGGAAAATTTCACCGACGGCGGTGGTCAGTGGCGCGAGGCTGGGCTGGATACCGGTCGGCAGCGTGACGTTGCCGAGCTTTTCCAGCACCTGCTGGCGTGCGAAGTAATCATCGGTGCCATCGGCAAACGTCAGTGTCACCACCGACAGGCCGGTCAGCGTGACCGAGCGCAACTGGGTCTGGTGCGGCACGCCGCTCATCTCGCGTTCGATCGGCAGCGTGATTGCGCGCTCGACTTCTTCCGGTGCCTGTCCCGGAAATTGCGTGACGATCTGGACCTGCACATCCTGCACGTCGGGGAAGGCTTCGATCGGCAGATTGGTCAGCGCGCGATAGCCGAACAGCGTCAGTGCCAGCGTCAGGATCAGCACGAACACGCGCTGCGCCAGCACGAAGTCAATGAGCTTATCGAGCATCGCCGGCTCCTTCGGCGTTCAGCAGGAAAGCGCCGTCGGTGACGACCCGCTCGCCGCTGGCGAGGCCGGTGTCGACGTAGCTGGTATCGCGTCCGCGCAGGCGCACATTGACGCGGCGTTTTTCGAAAGTACCAACTTGTTTTTCGACGAACACATAGCTGGCCACGCCATCGGCGAACAGGCTGGTGTTGGGCAGCGGGATGGCCTGTTGCGCGCCATCGCCGGACAGGAAAGCGACGCGGGCAAACATTTCCGGCTTGAGCTTGTGGTCGGGATTGCTGACGGCGCAGCGCACTTGCACGCGGCGCGTGCCGGGGTCCAGCGTCAGGCCGACGCGGTCGATACGGGCCGCAAAATGTTCGCCCGGCCAGGCATCGGTATCGAGCGTGACGGCCTGGCCCGGCTTGAGTCCGGCGGCGCTGCGGTCGGGCACATCGACGATGACCCACAACCGGTTCAGGTCGGTGATGACGAATAGGGGGTTCGGCAAATCGGGGCGCACTTCCAGGCCCGGATTGATCTGGCGCTCGGCCACCACGCCGGCCAGCGGCGCGCTCAGGCGGAACTGGCCGTTCTCGCTGCCGGTGGCGTGCAGGCTCTTCATGCGCAAACCGGCGCGACGGGTTTCGGCGCTGGCTTGCTGCTGGTCGGCCAGCGCGGATTCGACATCCTTGCGGGCGATGACTTCGCCGTCGAACAAGGTGCGGGCGCGGTCCAGCGCGAGCTTCTTGCGCGCTTCATCGGCTTGCGCCTTGCGCCAGTCGGCGTCGGCCGTGGCCAGATCGGGCGCATCGAGCGTGGCCAGCAAGGCACCGCGCGCGACGATGTCGCCGACTTCGGCATGCAGGCCGGTGACCCGTCCGGCCACCGGTGAGCTGACGCGGGTGGTGCGATTTTCATCGTAGGTGATGCGTCCGGTCAGCGGTTCGGACAGCGGCAAGGCTTCGGCCTGGACGGTGCTGATGCGCAGTGATGACAGCTGCGGTGCCGCCGCGCCGAGTGCGATCAGGCCTGGGGTTTTTTGCGCGACCGGCGCGACGACGGGTATGGGTTCTGCGGCGGCGTTGACGTAACGATAGCCAGCGAAGGCAGCGGCGATGGCGGCGGCCAGCAGGCCGGCCTTGAACAAGCGGGTTGGCTGGATCATGGTGTGATTTTTTCGTTGGTGGCAGCCTGCCAGGCCGCCAGGGATTTGGCGTAGTCGGCCCGTGCCGCCAGCGCATCGAGCTGCGTGGCGCGCCAGGTCCGGCGTGCATCGAGGACGTCCATCACGCCGAGGGCGCCATGGGCAAAAGCGAATTCGGTGGCGTCGACTGATTTGCGGGCCGCGGCCAGCAAGCCATCGTCGTAGCGGGCAATGCGCTCGAAGGCAGCTTGCGCATCGGCGCGACTGCGCGCCAGGTCGCTGCGGGCCAGGTCGCGGATGCGCGCCAGGCTTTGTTCGGCGCTGTCACGCAGGCTGTCAGCCAGGCGGATTTCGCCGTCGTACTGATAGCGCACGAACAGCGGGATCTGCAGCGCGATGCCGATGGTGTTGCCGCTGCCCTGCGTGTTGGTCGCACTGACCGGATAGTGATCGAACTGCACGCCGACCGAGACATCACGGGTGCGCAAGGCCAGCGCCTGCTTGCGGGCGGTGACGGCGGCATCGACCCGTGCCTGCGCAGCGAGCACATCGGCGCGCCGTGCCAGCAGTGCATCGAGTGACTGCGGCGACAGGCTGGCGTCGAACGCCAGCGTTGGCCACGGATCGGTCGGTGTCAGGCTGGCCGGCGCGTCGCGGGTGCCCAGCAGCAGCGCCAGCACTTCGCGTGCGCGGGCCAGATCGGCACCGCTCTGAACCACATCATTTTGTGCACGCAGCGCATCGATCTGCAGACGCGCGACATCGGCACTGGCCAGGTCGCCGGCCTTCAGGCGTTTTTGGGCAGCGGCGACGGTGGTGTCGTAGAGCGCGGCACTCTGGCGCGTGAGCGTCTGTTTTTCCAGCGCGGCCAGCACGTCGTAATAGGCCTGGCTGACGGCGATGCCGAGCTGACGCTGCACGTCGTCGAGGTCGTGCTGCGCAGCGACTTCCAGCTGCATCGCATTTTGGGTGCGCAAGGCGCGCTTGTCGCCGCGCTCGATGAGCTGGTCGACGCGCACGGCGCTATCGACGGTCTTGTCACGCAAGCCGCCGGCACCGATGCCGGTGTGCGGATTGATGCCGACCGTTTGCAGAGTCAGCATCGGGTTCGGCGCGGCAGCCGCCATCACGCTGGTGGCATGGGCGCTGGCAATCGCGATGCCGGCCAGACGCAGGTCGTGGTTTTGACGGTGTGCGCTTTGCAGTGCATCGTCCAGCGTCAGGTTGGCGTTGCCGGCAAAGCTGGCCGATGCGTGTATCAGCAGCAGGGTCAGCAACAAGGTGGAAACGAGGGTCGCGCGTGGGTACATGTGAATCCTGGATCGGGTGGCGCGGAAATAAAATTCGCGGTGTTTAACCGGTGGCCGTAGACTAGCGACCGGTCCTGTCAGGACCATGACGGCAAGCTGACGGCAAGCTGACAATTCCTTTTTTTTGAAGTGACACGGCGATGCATGTTTTGCTGGCAGAAGATGATTCGGTACTGGCCGATGGCATTGCGCGGGCCTTGCGCTCGCATGGCATGGTGGTCGATGTGGTCGATAACGGCAGCGCGGTCGAACTGGCCATCAAGCATGCCGAAATCGCCGTGCTGGTACTCGATATCGGGCTACCCGGTATCGATGGTTTTGAAGTTGTGCGGCGCTTGCGGCTGCATGGCATGCAGGTGCCGGTATTGCTGCTGACTGCGCGTGATGCGATCCAGGATCGGGTGCATGGCTTCGAGCTTGGTGCCGATGATTATCTGGTCAAGCCGTTCTCGACACTGGAACTGGTAGCGCGCCTGAAAGCGCTGGTGCGGCGCAGTGCGCCCAAGCCGATCGAACTCAGTATTGGTGGCCTGACGCTGGATACCTTTGCCCGGCGTGCGCACATCGGTACCCGGTCGATCGAGTTCTCGGTGCGCGAGTGGGCGGTGCTCGAATACCTGATGCAGCAAGCATCGCGGGTGGTGTCGAAGCAGCAGATCATCGACGCGATCCTGCCGTGGGGAGAGGACTTGACGCTCAATGCGGTCGAAGTCTATGTCTCGCGCATCCGCCTGAAAATCGCGCCATCGAATATCGTCATCCGCACCATCCGCGGCTTCGGCTATCTGCTGGAGCCGGTCGCGCCGTGAACCGTAGTATTCGCATCAACCTGCTGAAGTGGCTGATTGCACCGCTGCTGGCGATCAACCTGATTGGTGCCGCGCTGACCTACCGGCTGGCCTGGGTGCCGGCACAGATGGCGTTTGACCAGAGCCTGGCCGACGCGGCCTGGGCGTTGGTGCCGCGCTTGCGCGATAACGACGGCACGATACTGGTCGACTTGCCGCAGCAGGCCGAGCAGGTGCTGCGGCTTGATCATGTCGATGAAATCTATTTCATCGTGCGTGATCAAGCGGGACAGGTAGTCGCCGGCGACAAGGATTTTCCGTCGTTGCCGGCTCCCCAAAAACTCAACGATCCGGTCGCCTATTCCGGCACGATGCGCGGCGAGGCGATCCGCATGATCGTGCTCAAGGCGCGCGTCGGCACGCAGGTCGTGTCGATCAGCGTCAGCGAAACCTTGCGCAAGCGCAGCCTGATCCGGACCGAAATTTTTGCCGGACTGTTCGTGCTGGAAGGCTTGCTGACGGCGATCTCGATTGCGCTGGTGTGGCTGGCGGTCACGCGGGGTTTGCTGCCACTGAAAAAAATGCAGGCGGATCTTGATGCGCGCAGCCACGACACGCTGGCCCCGGTCAGCGATGTGCACCTGCCGCGCGAACTGCGCCCGCTGGTTGATGCGATCAACACGCTGCTTGGCAAGGTGCAGGCCGGCGCGGCGGCGCAGCAAGCTTTTCTGGCCAATGTCGCCCACCAGTTGCGCACGCCGCTGGCGGCCTTGCAGATGCAGCTCGAATGGCTGCAGCAGCGCCACCCGCAAGGGCACGAAACCGCGCACTCGGCGACGCTGATGCTGACGGCTACCGCGCGGATGATCCGTCATACCAACCAGTTGCTGGCACTCGCGCGGGCCGAGCCGAGCCGGCTTGAAAAAGACCGCTTCGAAGAGGTCGACCTGTGCCATTTGATCGAGGATGCGGTGCAGGTCTTTGTCGAGCAGGCGGTGCGCAAGCAGATCGATCTGGGTTTCGATTTGCAGCCGGCACCGCTGCGTGCTGACCCCTTTCTGTTGCGCGACCTGATCGATAACCTGATCGACAATGCGATCCGCTATTCGCCAGCCGGCAGCACGGTGACGGTCAGTTGCCGCTGTGAAGAAGAGGCCGTACTGTTTCTGGTCGAGGATTCCGGACCCGGCATTGCCGAGTCCCGGCGCGAACTGATCTTCAACCGTTTCTACCGGCTCGACGAGTCCGTCGCCGGCAGCGGCCTGGGGCTGGCCATCGTGCGCGATATCGTGTTGGCGCATGACGCTGAGATGCAATTGGGCGCGGGGCCTGGTGGCAAGGGCACGACGTTTTCGGTGCGCTTTCCAGCAGGCTAATCGACCGCGGTTTCGATGCGATCGCGGCCGGCTTCCTTGGCGCGATACAGCGCGCGGTCGCTGCGTGACAGCACCGCCTCGACATGGATGTCGCTGGCCAGCATGACGGCAATGCCGATGCTCACGGTGACCACAAGCGGCTGACCGGTCACCATCGGCGGCTGGCTGGCCATGCGCTGGCGGACACGTTCGGCAAACAGTGTCGCCGAGGCCAGCGTTGCACCGGACAGCACGATGGCAAATTCTTCTCCGCCGATGCGGCCGGCCGTATCGTTGACGCGCAGTTGCTCCTGCAGCATGCCGGCGAAGTGCGCCAGCACCAGGTCGCCGGCGGCGTGCCCGTGGGTGTCATTGATGTTCTTGAAATGATCGAGGTCGCACATCAGGACCGCCGTACTTGGCTGGCCGCGATGGATGCGCGCAAGTTCTTCCCGCAGGCACGTCAGGAAATGCCGGCGGTTCGGCAGCCGTGTCAGGTAATCGGTGGTGGCGAATTCACGCAGTTCGATGTCCAGTCGCTTGCGTTCGGTGATGTCGGTAATAAAGCCATGCCACTGCGTGCTGCCGTCGGGCAGGCGGGTCGGCCGTGCATTGACATTGCGCCAGCGCAGGCCCTGGACTGGCAGGAGCACGCGGTAATCAAGATGCCACGGTTGCAGCGTCGCGGTGCAGGTTTGCAGCGAGGTCTGCCAGAGTTCCAGATCGTCCGGATGGAGTCGCGCATCGATGAGTTGGTCATCGCCGATGGCTTGTTCGGGGGCGAGCTCAAAGATATCCTGGATGCCGGTACTGACGTAGCGGTAGCCGGCACTACCATCCGGTGCGATCAGGTACTGGTAGAACATGCCGGGCACGGTGTTGGTCAGGTTGGTGATCAGGTCGACACTCTGTTGCAAGCGCTCGGCGAGGGCATGGATATCGCTGACATCGGTCGTGGTGCCGGTCATGCGCAGCGCGTTGCCGTGTTCGTCGCGCTGGCTGACCCGGCCGCGACTGCAGACCCATTTGTAGCTGTCATCGCGGCAGCGGATGCGGTGCTCGACCGCGTAGCTGTCGGTGTGCTGGTCAAAATGCGCCTGCATTTCGGCCTGAACGTAAGCCAGATCGTCCGGATGGATGCGGGTATAGCTTTCTTCGATGCCGTCAGTGAGATCGTTTGGAGCGTAGCCGAGCAAGGCTTTCCAGCCGCGCGAATAATGAATCCGGCCCGTCACGATATTGCGATCCCACACGCCGGTACCACTGCCTTCGATGGCCAGTTCCAGTCGCGATTCGGCGATAGTGCCAAAGGCCTGCAGGCTGGTGTCTGATGCTGGGTTTTCCGGGGAGGTGGATTTCATCATGCTGCGTGCGAGTTCGGCGAAGAGCGATGGTAGTTGTGGACGGGACAAATCCTATCATGGTGGCCTGTCACGCCTGCATCCGACCGGACCTCTCTTGCGTATAACATGCACGGGCCTGCCCGTTGCGCCCATCCTTCACCCTGACGAATCGAGCCTGCATGCGCCACTGGATCACGACTGTTTTTGCTACCTTGCTGATGATGGCGTCCGGCTGGGCCGGTGCCCACGAGTTCTGGATGCGTGCCGAACCACTCTCGCCACGGGTGGGGGCGAGTGCGCAACTGTTCATTTATTTCGGTGAATATTTTGAAGGTACGCAAGCCGGTTTCCTGACCAGCCACTCTGCCGTGCTGCGTCATTACTCGGTCGCAGGCAGCGAAGACCTGATGGGCCTGGTGCCATCGGTCGAGCCGATCGGCCAGGTGCCGGTGCGCATCGGACGCGCCGGTACCCACCTGGTGGCGTTCGATAGTCACACCGCACAGATCACGCTGCCGGCCGACAAGTTCAATGCCTATTTGCATGATGAAGGCCTGGACAGCATCGTGCGCGAGCGCGAGGCGGCCGGCACGCTGGGGCGGGAAGGGCGCGAACGCTTTCGTCGCCATGCCAAGACCTTGATGCGCGCCGGCGGCACGTCCGACGCCACCTATGCCATCCACACCGGGCAGCGACTGGAGCTGGTGCCCCTCGATGATCCGCTGTCGCAGCCACCGGGCGTGCCCTTGCGTTTCAAGTTGCTGTTCGATGGCAAGCCATTGCCCGATGCCTTGCTGCGTGCATGGCATCACAACCGGCAACAGACGATCTCGATCCGCGCGATCACTGACGGCAACGGCGATGTGATTTACACCCTTCCGTATGCCGGCACCTGGATGATCAGCACCGTCCACATGATCGCCGCGACCGATTCGCCCGAGGTGGATTGGGATAGCTTCTGGGGCAGCCTGATGTTCGAGGTGCCCGCTGGTAAATGACGATGCAAGCCGGACGATGCAAGCCGGACGATGCAAGCCGACTAGCCTTCGTCAGCCACTTGCAGGATCAACTTGCCAAAATTGCCGCCGTTGAACAGCATCAGCAGCGCTTCCGGAAATTTCTCCAGGCCGACGACGATGTCTTCACGCGTCTTGAACGTGCCTTCCTGCATCCATTGCGCCATTGCCGTGACGCCTTTGTGATACCGGTCGGCATAATCAAATACCACGATGCCTTCCATGCGCGCGCGGTTCACCAGCAGCGACAGGTAATTGGCCGGCCCTTTGACTGCCGTCGTGTTGTTGTACTGCGAGATCGCGCCGCAAATCACGATGCGGGCTTTCAGGTTGATGCGGGTCAGTACTGTATCGAGAATCTCGCCGCCGACGTTATCAAAATAGACGTCGACACCTTTGGGGCAATGCTCTTTCAGCCCGTCACGGACTGATCCATTTTTGTAATCGATGCAGGCATCGAAGCCCAGTTCATCGACCACAAAAGCACATTTTTCCGCGCCGCCGGCGATGCCGACCACGCGGCATCCGCGTTGCTTGGCGACTTGTCCGACGGTTTGCCCGACCGCACCGGCAGCACCCGAGACCACCACGGTTTCACCGGCCTTCGGCTGGCCGACTTCAAGCAGGCCAAAATAAGCCGTCATGCCGGGCATGCCGAGCGCATTGAGATATTTGGGTAACGGTGCCATTGCGCGATCGACCTTGAACAGGCCGGCGACCTTGTCGTCCGCCGCGCCGATCCAGTAACTTTGCACACCGAGTCCGCCGGAGACAAAATCGCCGACCGCGAATGCCGATGATTTCGAGGCCAGCACCTTGCCGATGCCGCCGGCGCGCATGACTTCATCGATGGCGACCGGGCGGATGTAGGACTTGCCGTCATTCATCCAGCCGCGCATCGCCGGATCGAGTGACAGGTAGATGGTTTGCACCAGCACTTCATTGTCGGCAATTTCACGCACGGGCTCGGTCGTAAAATGCCAGTCGCTATCGACCGGAAGGCCGACCGGGCGGGCGGCAAGGCGATACTGCTGATTGATCAAAGTCGATATGTTTGGTGTGACGGACATGATGGTCTCCGGGTTGTTGATGGCCATGCAATATAGCTTAGTTTGGAACGGTCGTGCTTTTTTCGCTGAAGTGTAACAATTCTGGAACTTATTCAAATGGCACCGGCCAAAACTCTGAGTTCAGGCGAGAGCCCGCCTGCATTTTTTCCTCGCCATGTTCTACGTCAATACGTAAGCAGATGCTTCAATCACGATGGCTCAGTAAAACAGAGGTGAGACTGTCGGCCGTTCCGTGTGGTTCCGGGCCGGCGAATTTCACATCACCACTTTTACAACCCATGCATTTTTCAGGATTGCATTCTCAGGAGATATCATGCTTCGATCAGAAACACTTTTTGGCAAACGCGACACCGCCACGCCAGCCTCGCCATTCAGCAGCAGTGGCAGCAGCACACTAGGCAGCGGTTCGGGCATCTCCAAGTCATCACCAGTGGGTAGCGCAGCCACGCCGCCGGCCTCGACGACGGTAGTTCCGGCAGCACCAGCTGCATCGGAAATGTCGAGCACCAATGAAGTCGGCAGCAAACTCATCGTCGGTCCGAACATCAAGCTCAAGGGCGTCGAGATCACCGATTGCGACACGCTCGTGGTCGAGGGCAGGGTCGAGGCAACGATGGATTCGCGTGTGATCCAGATCGCCGAAAGTGGCGCATTCAAGGGTTCGGCAGAAATCGACATTGCCGAAATCCGCGGTGAATTCGATGGCGAACTGACGGTGCGTCAGAAGCTGGTCATTTATTCTACCGGCAAGGTATCGGGCAAGATCCGTTACGGCAAGGTCGTCATCGAAGAGGGTGGTCAGTTGTCCGGGGATGTGCAAGTCGGTACCATCGGTGCGCCGCGCAATCTGTCGGTAGCCAAGTCGGTGGTGTGATGCGCATACGCCTGTTCTGGTATCGATGATTCCGGAGCAGGTCCCACTGAAGTACTGAATACAATCCGGTTTGGCCCGGGCTTGCAGGAGTACTCCTCCTGCAAGGGGAGCCGAACCGGTGGCGCACATGGAGGCGAAGTAGTTGACCGTGTCCGTGCGTTGGCAATTCCGGCTTGAACGCAGTTTACGACTGCGCCACCAGTGCCGCATGCGACAATAGCGGCTCTTTTTTGCCTGCGGATTGTTGCCCCTCCCGATGATGCATCCCGAATATATCCTGACTCTTTCCTGCCTCGATCAGCGCGGCATCGTGCATCGTGTGTCGGGCTTCCTGGCCGAACATGGTTGCAACATCATTGACTCGGCCCAGTTTGGCGATGCGCAGTCAAAGCTGTTCTTCATGCGGGTTCATTTTTCTGCAGAAGATGCGGCCGTGAGTGACCAGCAATTGCACGCCGGGATAGCCGCACTGGCAGCGACGATGCAGATGACCGCACAACTCAACGACGCGCGCAAGAAACCGAAGATGATGCTGATGGTGTCGAAGATTGGTCACTGCCTCAACGACCTGCTGTTTCGTTATCGCAGTGGTCTATTGCCGGTCGAGATCCCTGCCATTGTCTCGAACCACACCGAGTTTTATCAACTGGCAGCGAGCTACAACATTCCCTTCCATCATTTGCCACTGGCCGCTGGCGCTTCGCCTGACGACAAGCGCAAGCAGGAACAAAAAATCCTAGATCTGGTAGCGACCCACGACATCGACCTGATCGTGCTGGCGCGCTACATGCAGATCCTGTCGCCCGAGCTATGCGACGCGTTTCGCGGTCGCGCGATCAATATTCATCACTCGTTCCTGCCCAGTTTCAAGGGCGCCAAACCTTACGCGCAGGCGCACGAACGCGGCGTCAAGCTCATCGGCGCGACCGCGCATTTTGTGACCGGGGATCTGGATGAAGGTCCGATCATCGAGCAGGATGTCGAACGGGTCGATCATGCGATGGACCCTGAGACACTCACGGCCATTGGCCG
>AEPR01000285.1 GCA_000195205.2 Oxalobacteraceae bacterium IMCC9480
TTTCACCCGACATCACAATAATGGCATTAGGAATTGATTGCGTGCTGAGCAGGACAATTTCGACCATTGCTTTAGCGTAATAGTCCCTGATAGATGAGGCCATTCCGAACTCGTCATAAGCCATCGGCCTAGCTGCTGAGTCAACCCCCGAAGATGGTTTTATTATTACTTTAACTTTCTTCGTGTGTTGGATTTTTTCATCGTTAAAAATACTTGCTAGATTGTTTAACTCGGTAACATTTGGGAGTACAAAACTATTTTGTACGTTACTCTGTACCTGCCCTGTCAAAATAATTAAAAAACCCGCCATCAGGAACCGAAAATACTTCATCGATGAGCCAATAAGTAAGCTGGCAGAGTACTTTTTTTGAATATAATCAATCGGCTCAGACACCAAAAGGACCAGCATGACAACTACAGATGCACTTAAAGCACCAATTGATCTGTACGATGCCCAATTTTCTGTAGTGGCTAAATTGGGTGCATAAGAACCCACTATACATAAAAAAACATAAATTAATATTACTGAGACAGTCTTAAAGCCATATTTCTTAATTAAAAATAAAACACCTAAAAATACCGTTAACGCCACCATAAACTGTAAAGTGAGATTACCTGGGACTTTGTATAGAGATAGTGCATTTACAATTGGCTCAGAGAAGAACCAGACAAGCTTCTCAGGAATATTTTGCACGAGGCCAGATCGCGAAGAACCGCTCGGATATATATATTGGCCAATCTTAAATATGATCAAACCTAAAACCATTGCCGTCACAAAGGCCACTGCAGCATCAATTGCTCTGCTAAGCTTCCAATCAGCAAAGCTACCAGGCCTAGAAATCACTGAAATCAAAATACCTGTGCAAAATAGCATCGCTATTGGCTGATAGATGAGAATTGCAATTTCCAATAAAAACACGGCTAAAAATATCGCCATAATCCTTGACCGTTCGCGCATTGCGCAGACAGGCGTCAAAATAAATGCGCTCAATAGTGCAAAAACGCCAGCGAAAGGAGTACTAAAATGCTGAGCCCAAGATGCGTAAACTTGGAACGATGGCAGCAATACAATTCCGCACGCTATCGTCAAAGAGGAGATGAAACTGACGCAATGTAGCCTGCAAAATAGATACAAGACACACCCCAGCAACCAAATTCCAGCCAGTGTGATGGCTCGGAGAATTGCAAGATTTTCGATTGACCTGGCCAAATGAAATCCTAGATCGAGTAGTACCCCATTCAACGGTCTTCCTGCGCTAATTAGCAGCGTAAGCGTGTGATTACTTCCCGTTAAAGCGTTAAGAAGAAAGATGTAGTCGTCTAATACGCCGAAGTTACTCGAAAGAACAATCGAATAGGCGGCAAAAACAACGGCTGCCATAATCAACGACGCCAAAAGTCCTTGAGAAATAATTTGGCTCTTATCTTCTCCGCAAAATTTTGTTGGCTTTTTTTGAATCATTGCCGACTCTTATAATTGTCCTTGGAACATAAACCAACGGTGGGGTTGTAACTCCCACTACACGCTCGAAAAAGTACCTGCAGCACTGATAAGTTCCCTTTAAAACTAGTGATCTTTGTCGGAACCTCGCCTTTGGGGTAACGTCGAACAGTCGGAAGTTCAAGACAACGGTAGCCAAGCTTAGGAACACAATGGGAGAGATACGCAAGCAATTCGTATGTTTTAAATACATCGCGAAATGGCGCAATTTTTGGATCAAGTAACATTTTCCTGCTGTAGGCCCGAAATCCTTGGGTGGTGTCGGTCCATCTAAAGCCGGAAGACAGGCTCAACATCGGCGCATGAATGAAACGGATTGCAAAGTCCCGCAACTTGGGAGTGTTCTCTGCCACGCCACCAGAAATAAAACGTGAGGCCTGGACAAAATCCACGCCTTGCTTAAGTGCTTCAATAAATCGTGGTATCGCTTCTGGATCGTCTTTATCGTTACCGTCAATGCTGACGATGCCTTCATAACCTTGGTCAAGCGCAAAAGCGTAGGCGCAACGTAGCTGGGCGCTCAATTTGCCCGATCCGGTCTTAACTAACAGACCTTGGGCACCTTTCTGTTGCAGTGAATCCAGTTCAAGCGAGCCGTCAGTACTGCCGCCATCAACGACAAGGATGTCGGCGATGTCAGCTATTTTGAGAGCTGCCATTCGGGAGAGCAGGCTATTGATCCTTTCGCCTTCATTAATGACCGGAATCACGATACACCAAGGGTGCTGGCGGCCAAGCCATAGCGGCGTATCAAAAGTGGGCACTTGCCAACTGGCGCGCACATCAGGTGAGATGTTCGAATTCATCGTCATTTTCTTTTTTTAATTATTAAGCTACTCGGGCAGTAATCAATGCAACCCCGGCGATTACCAGTACGATTCCAGCGCACGTTGTCCATTGGAGCGGCTCCCGAAAAATCACTACCGAGCAAAGGGCAACGGTGGCAATTGCGCCGGCGGTCAGAACTGGGTGGGCTACGTTGAGCGGTAACCGTGCCAAGGATGCGGCGTAGAGAAGGAATGCTCCGCCATAAAGCCCCAAACCCAGCCAAAAGGGCCAATTACTCCACGCCGCCATGGGCTCGCTGATCGAGGGGAATTTTCGAGGTGGCATCATGGCAATCTTTACCAGGACGCTAGCTGAGGCGTTGCAGGCAATGCCGAGAATCAGAATGAGCCACTTCATGCGTGGGCCTCAACTCGGTTATTACGATAGTGTTGAATCGCCACGGTAAGTGCCCGCTCAATAGATACTTCATGCGGTTCATTCTTTGTCGCCAACATCTCGATCGATATCACGTGATTTGGCAGATATTGCTTCAGCGCTACCGCCATTTTGGCGTGATCAGTTCCGCCGCCACCCAGAGGAAGCAGGTTTGGCTCACTGGCATGCACATGCCCAATGAAAGGTGCGCAGTCTTGTAGAACAATGCCAGGATCTTCGTCGTTAATGGCCAGCGCCCCTGTGTCTAGTTGCATCCCAATGGCTGGATGGCCAACCTGCCGCACCACCTCTGCTGCTTCACTGCTAGTGGTCATGAAGTTGGCACCATAGCGAGGTGGGTTGGGCTCAAGGCAAATCACAACGCCATATGATTGAGCGATATCTCCAAGGCGTCTAAAAAAGGAAATTGCCACATCCATGGTTTCCTGGTCAGTCAATCCAGAGCGGTCTCTGTTCTTTGGTGAGCCAAAAACGATTCGCTTGCCCCCCAGGCCTGCGCCAATGCGGCAGACTGCAGTGAGATGCTGCAGCATTGCGTCTTGCGACGCGTGTGAACCAAAGACGTTCAAGCCAGTTGTACCAAACAGCAGCGCCTGCATGCCTGTAATTTCTATGCCACGTTCAGACCACCAGTTTTTGACGCGGGCAATGTCCTCGTCTGTTGCCTTGTCGGGCTCAGGAAAATATTTACCTGGTGCGACGTCAATCGCATCGACACCAAAGCGCTGAAGTAAAGTGACTATCCCCTCATCTTCGGTGGTATCCCAGGCAATATTTGAAATGGCTAGTCTCATGATTTCACCTCTGATTCAGGCTTGATCGTGAGCGGCTCAGATTGCGCAAAGGCTCTGATTGCCTGAATGGTTTCACGTGCAGTGTATTGGTAAAGCCCGGTAGCTCCAAACACCTGCGCATGAATGGTCCGCATATCGTACTTAGCCGGGGCATTGGGCAATACATGCTCGAAGACCTTGCCGAAGCCTTTCTTTGAAACGTCAGCTACGCTGATTGGCTCGGCGGTGAGGTGAACCAACTTCAAGCCAGCATTGAGCGCTGTTTGAATGTCATACCATAGGCTCACCATCGGGTAGAACTGAAAGACACCTCGACTCTCAATCGCATGCAGGTTATTGTCATTCAAGAAATCAAAAATGAAATTCTTGCGAAGTCCTGGGCCAACTAGCCCGGGCAGCCGCACTATCAGATGGTTAGGAAAGTGGCTCTCGACAAACTTTTCAAGCAGACGCCGATGCAGGCCATAAGCGTGCAACCCAGACTCGTCGACCGGCGTTTCTTCGTCGACCCCCATCGGGTTTTTAAAAACATCTACCGTACTGATCAAAATGAACGTTTTACACTGGACGGTTTTCAGGTGCGCTATCAAGCCATTGATATTTTTTCGGTCTGCATCGGGATCACTGTTCGCAATCCATTTCTGAGCCGGTGCGCCAGAACAGGCGACCGTGTCAAAAACCTTTCCATCAATATCTTCGATATTGCCAGAGCGAAATAAATATTGAAATGACGTTTGCTTCCGCAATGTAGATCCAACGTAACCAGAGTATCCGATCAGCGCGTCATTCATTTTTCTTATCCGTTTTGTATAATATTTTTTTAAATAACTCACTCATCATATTTATATAAATAATTATCAAAAGACTAAATGACAAACCTAATGTAAGCGAAAAAATATACCAATCGTACATCCTGTGCCACATGATGTGTTGGTACGCCAAAAGATACCATGACAGATATCCAAGGACACCATATGCAATGATAATTTTTTCAACGTTACTCATTACTCTAAGCCGTAATATGGTGAAAAATCCAATCAACATAATGACATTCATCTCTGTAAGTTTCATTCCATCCTTTGTCAAGGAAAAAGCTGTCGCTGACCAACGCTCGTTCATCGCATCAACAAATCGAGAACTCAAAGGGAACGGAACACCGTTGAGGGACTTTGTCCTAATTTGCAAACTCGCAAAAGCCATATCTGCGGATTCTTTAGTAGATAATATCCAGCCACTGTCCGCAGATATGATAGCAATGTGTATGCTTATTGAAAAAAGAAAGGACAGACAAATTATTCCAAATACTATCAAAAATGCCTTGATTCTATCCTCCCAATTACCATTAGAAAACACTGCAGCAGAAAATGCTGTAAGCAAAGTAAACACTGTCGCAAATTCATAACCTTTTAAAAAAAACATCGTGCCAAGTAAAAATACTATTTTTTTCGAAGGCTTATTGCCATTAATTAATTGGAATGAAATCAGCGTTGCTGGCATCAGCATCAATGCTGATACAAAGTATAGGTTTTGTGAATAAAATAAAAATCCAGCACTTCCACCAATCAGAATTGGTATAGCGAAATTGTTTTTTATATTTTGTGATTTGCAAAAATTTAGAAAGAATGAACACAGTAGAAAAGAAAATACTAATCCGTTGGCGAGACGCAATAAGCCAAAATAAGCCTCCAATTTTCTCTCTGTATTGATATTAAGTAATTTAGCAATGATAGTGGCAGGCATAGTCTGCAGCGTCATATTAGAAAAATACTTAACATAACCATCTCCATAATAATTATAGTCACCAGTTGAGTAGCCTTTTGTTATTACAGGCAAGTAACTAATATCCTCTTTGCTTAATATGTTTCTTTTTATTGTGTTTCTCACTATATACTCTGAAAAAGAATCAACTTTATCGGCGTAACGTCCCCCTCCATCACCATAACTAAAATTTAATGATTGAGGATTAAATATGAAAAAAAATAGCACTATCGACGCATAGATCAAAATACTGCATTTATCAACGTTAAATGAGATCAAATTCTTCGGCATCAAGCTTCTCCAAAACATCATAAATATTGTCAACCTTCCCGCCTAAAATTGAATAACATTTTGGTAGCACAGGATGTTTCTCAAATAAAATGGGGCGACCATCGTCACCCTCATTCTTCACCAGTACAGTTTTGATCTCAAATAGCGATTCGATATACTTCGCATCACGTATCGCAGGTAGATAACGTCCAACATCCCTTACCATGCGATCGACACGCGTTGCTCGGTCATATTGATCGAGCTTTTGGTACGGATCGATCCCTTGCTCGTCGTTCCAGTGCATGTGAGGGGTGTAACGGACATGAGAAAGCGTATGCAACCCACGAGCGGGAAACGGCATCATCGAGAAGAAGGGGCCATCCATGACTGTGACGCCCAAGCCTTCGAGTGCAGACGGCACCTTCATCAATGCCATTTCAGTTACTTCCTGTTTAAGACCTGTTTGTGTTCCGGGAAAATCACCCTTGAATTGATTGAGCCCACTGTAGGTGCAGTTAAAAACATAGCGGCAAGTGATCAACTCTTCAGATCCGTTTTCGGACTTCAAGGCAACTTGCAATGTTTGGTTTGGGCCGTTTGAGATCGCCGTTACAGTTTTTTGAAGATGGATCTTTACTCCACAGTCTTCCAGCTCTCTCACTGCCCAACTGGCCAACTTCGTCGAATCAAACGCATATTCTTCGACAACAAATACCTCTTCAATTAAACCTGGCTCAAATAGAGCGCGTAACGAGGGTTCTGCCGGTTGAATTTTGGCACCTATCTCTCGGCAGAAGCGCTCGAACTGCTTGGGAGTGACCTTGGAATTGCGACGTGCAATCGCGTAAAGCTTGGTGAAATCTTGCCTTACCGCGTCGGGCCAGTCACGCACGAACTTGGGTAGGTTGACACGACTTCGATACGCTGTCGTAAAGCTGCGCGGATAGTGGTAGCCATTGTGAACACGCGCCTGATTGTTGTATGAGGCACGCGTGAAAAGTGCAGGCTCACGCTCTACTAGGACAATACGCTTGAATCCTCGCTGCTTAGCCAGGTAAATGGCAATAGCAGCGCCGTAAAATCCGCCTCCGACAACAACTGCATCCTGGTTTATATCCATGGTTTGCCTCGGATTCGTTCAAGGCGTGTGCTTAAAGCGTTTATTGGTTTGGCTATTACTTCCTCGACATTCAATTTTTCACGTCGGGTCATGCGAGCACTGGTTAACTCTTGCCCCACGTGATACAGCGGTCCTTCACTCGACAGACTGACCATGTGCAGGATGTATTCACCAAGCACAAGAAGGACAAGAGAGATCAAGAAAAACATGCCTGATTGCTGGAGGGACAGACTGATCCAGCCGGGTGCAACATCAGTCTTCAGAAATCCGACGGCGACAACGTAGATTGAGTACACCAGGTTGGCAACCGCGCCAAACAAGGAGAGTGAGGTAACGAGACGCATCGGCGCACGGGTTGTCGAAACCAGCAAACGCATACCTCGATCGATACTTTCGCCCAGCCGCTTGGTGTGTGTAGGTTTTGGCGCTGCGCTGTAGTTGAGGTTGACGCGCGCAAATCCCCCGGTGGCGGGTAAATGGCGATAGGTCATTGCAGGTTGGGGATGTTGAAGAATGAAGTTGACGACTCGCTTGCTCAGTACGCGATACTGAGGAGCTTCTCTGGCTAAATGAATGCCATTGAAGCACTTGTAGAGCCCGTTAAAGACGGCGTAGGAAACGCGATACGCAAGGCTTTGCGGAGCTTTTTGCTGGTTGTTGGCGAAGACGACGTCGGCACCACTCACTGCCTTGTCGAGCATTTCTGGCAGAAATTCGATATCGTCGGCAAAAGGGTCAATGACGGCGACGAAGTCGCCCAATGCGCTCTCCAGGCCAACCCATGATGCGGTGTCTGCATCGACCTCTTTGGTCAGCGCATATATTTGCAGATTAGGAAGTCCGTTTTCCGCTGTTAGCGTTTTGAGGACAGAAATGCTGTCGTCGTCAGATGCATTGTCAACGACGATAAGCTCGTAATCACTAACTAAAGAAGCGACGCAGGAAGCGGCGTCTGATAGTATTTTTTGAGTATGGGTCGATTGGTTGCGCACAACAAACACAATCGACAGAAAAACCGGAAAAAACACCATTCTAATACCCCTTTAAACGCTTATCCCTAGACTGGGGCCGCGTTCTCGTTATTAAAGTTTCGCATTATTCTACTTCACAAGGTGTGGTGTCACTCTATTTGTCAGATTTAGCTCTCATCTGCCCTTATCTGTGATCTACCAGCCAGCGTTGCCGCGATATACAACGCACCCTCGGCTTGCCGCCGACGCGTCAGTCAGGAGAGTTCTAGTTATCGACCGCACCCACGTCATCAGTATTGGTAAATTCTGGCATCACCAGAGCATCGTCATCTGCGAGTGCGACGGCTTTGCTCGCATCGGCCCATCCGGACCGATT
>AEPR01000284.1 GCA_000195205.2 Oxalobacteraceae bacterium IMCC9480
CCGGGGCTAACAGGCTGGGCGCAGATTAACGGCAGGGATGAACTGCCGATTCCGGAGAAGGTCATGCTCGACAAGTTTTACCTGACGCATCAATCCTTTCGATTCGATTTGCTCATTATTTTCCGGACTTTTTTGAAAGTTATTCGCAAAGATGGTGTTACGCATTGATTAAGCTGCTAGCCTGATTTGCCGAAGTGGGTGATTGTCATCCCGCTTAAATAACTATGTCTGCAGCTCAATGCCAGTTGTCTATTTTCCGGGTTGCTCACCATGATGAAGCTGTCTGATTTTTCGCGTTTGCAAAAAAAAATCCTGTTCGTTCTAGTCGATCTGTTGTGCCTGCCGCTAACCTTTTGCCTGGCGATCTGGCTGCGCTACGATAGTTTTTCGATGGCCGTGGTGCAGCCTTACCTCTGGCTGATCGTGCTCGCCCCACTGATCTCCCTCCCGATTTTCATCAAGCTCGGTCTCTACCGCGCTGTCATCCGTTTCATCGACCATCGCATCATGTACGCAGTGGCCGTAGGCGTAACGCTGTCCGTCATTTTGCTGATCATGCTGGTCGTGTTCACCACCGGCATGAACGGTATCTCGCGGGGGGTGTTTGGCATCTACTGGATCACTACGATCATGTATGTTGCGGCGGGCCGCTTTCTGGCGCGCGGTTACTTCATGCTGGTCAGTGGCGTGGCTGGTGGCTTGCGGGTTGCGATTTACGGGGCTGGATCGGCAGGGAATCAGCTTGCGATTGCATTGGCGAATTCGAACGAATATCGCCCCGTTGCGTTCATCGATGACAAAAAAGAATTGCAAGGTTCGACCGTCGCCGGGATTCGTGTCTATGCGCCGGATGCATTGCCGGAGTTGGTCGCCGACATGCAAATCACCAAGATATTGCTGGCGATGCCATCGCTGTCGAAGGGTAGCCAGCGCCGTATCCTAGACAAGCTCGAACCGCTGAAGATCAGGACGCTGGTAACGCCGCCGTTCAAAAGCCTGATCAGTGGCCTTGCCCAAGTGCAGGACGTGCGCGAAATCGAGATCGAGGACTTGCTCGGGCGCGATGCCGTCGAGCCGATGCAGGAACTGATGGCGAAATGCATTACCGGTAAATCCGTGATGATCACCGGTGCGGGTGGTTCGATCGGTTCCGAATTGTGCCGGCAAATACTACGGCAACGGCCGTCCCGGCTGATCCTGTTCGAGCTGTCCGAATTTGCGCTGTACACGATCGAACAGGAATTGAATTCGTTAAAGAAATCTCTGGAAATTGAGCTCGAGCTGATCCCCTTTCTGGGTTCGGTGCTCGATGCGGCCAAGTGTCTGCAAGTCATGCGGGCCTACCGCGTAGAGACGGTGTATCACGCGGCGGCCTATAAACATGTGCCACTGGTCGAGCACAATCCGATCGAGGGAATCCGCAATAATGTCTTCGGGACCCTGCATCTGGCGCGCACGGCAATTGCCGCCGGCGTGTCGTGCTTTGTGCTGATCTCTACCGACAAGGCAGTGCGCCCGACCAATGTGATGGGGGCGACCAAGCGAATGGCCGAGCTGATCCTGCAGGCGTTTTCAAGGACGCAGGACAAGACCCGGTTTTGCATGGTGCGCTTTGGAAATGTGCTGGGTTCGTCCGGGTCGGTCGTGCCGCTGTTTCGCAAGCAGATCATGAACGGCGGGCCAGTGACGATCACCCATCCCGATATCACCCGGTATTTCATGACGATCACCGAAGCGGCGCAGCTGGTATTGCAGGCGGGCGCGATCGGCGAGGGCGGCGACGTGTTTGTGCTCGACATGGGGGACCCGGTGAAGATCGTCGATCTGGCCAAGCGGATGGTGCATCTGAGCGGGCTGGAGGTGCACAGCGATCAGGCTCCGGATGGCACGATCCATATTGATTTTGTGGGGCTGCGTCCCGGTGAAAAACTGTACGAAGAATTGCTGATCAGCGATAACGTCATCGGCACCGGCCATCCGTTGATCCTGAGGGCGCAGGAGGCAGAATTGCCGTGGGAAGAGTTGCAGGTCGCGCTGACCAGGCTCGATACCGCCTGCGTGCAATTTGACCATGAGGCGGTGCGCGCGTTGCTGCTGCAGATCGTGCAGGAGTATGCGCCGCAGTGCGGGATTGCTGATTTTGTGTGGAATGCGCAGAACAGGGTGGAGCGGAAGATTCGGGCGGTGAAATAGGGCTTGTTGCACCCACGTTACGAGCCTGTCGAAGGCGTGGAGGACGGATGTTCGGCTCTGATGCACGTGAGCCTTCGTTTTTCATCAACCGCACGACTGCCGAGTAGTTCCAGGATATGGCGCTTGAAGGGGTTTCAAGACGCTTGAGGAGGACTCGCGATCACTTTGACCGGAATGGATCGGACATGTGATGCAAGTAGTCGACATTTGACGGAGGTAGCGTTGCCGTCAACACCTTGACAAAACAGCCAATCGCCTCATCGAAGGATGGTACGTCTGCACCATAGACCATTACAGCGACGAATTTGTCATACATATTTCGATATGCAATATCTGCCGTTGCGACCTTCATTGCATTATTGATTTCTCCGACGGGATTCGCCAGAAATCCGGGGTATTGTCTCGCGAAATCTTTCGCGTCTTTCTCCATGGCGATTGCAAGTAGGGGCTTCAATGTCTGCTCTTGATTTAGCGCCGGCATGTTTTGAATGATGCGGTGCACATCGAAAAGGTGGCGAACCAGGGCTGTATCGAATTTGAATCTTTCGGGAGCGGTTAAATGCATGGCCAGTCGCCGTGGAAATGAAACCAGTTTCTCCACCAGAGCCTCCCGAATATTGACACATTGCATCGTCAACTTCTGTGAGTCCTCGATTCCGGCCAATTGATTGAACAGAAGGCCAATTTCAAATTGGACGCTTGGCAGCGAAAGGTGCGTTGTATTTAGCTCCAATTTCACTGTCGCCCTCATTGAGGGTTCGAATTCGAAATGGGTCGAATACCCAGCGTTGAAAACCACATAGGTATTTTCGTCGAGTGCTTCCTGATCAATTTCTCCGTTGCCAAACCCAATACGTTCCAGCGCTTCGACAATGTCTTGCTTTAGCTTCGAAACGGCGGCGCGCCGCTGGTTGTTGGGGAGCAGGACGCCTGGTTTTGGCACAACTTTAATATCGACATCTTCGGAAATCCGCTCCAAAAGGCCATACGCTTTCGAAAGACAAGTGCCTCCGCAAAATACCAGATCGAATTTGTCGTTTTTTATTGTCGAAATCGCACGGAGCACGTCGGTGACGATGAAGTCTTTTTCAAGAGCAAATTCTGAAATAGTCAGGTCGTTTGCAATAATCAGATCCACTATATTTTGGCGACAAGATTCTTCAACCTTTTTCATAAACGACCTGCCGTTTTCCGATGTAGATCCTGCGACTCACCCGTGATTTTCCGACATTGATAATCGGAAGCATGGGCACCTGAGTACTGCGGCCCTCGCGTAGCTCCATGGCGTCGTTACCCACATCCGCATCGACACCGATTTTTTTCATGACTTCCAAGCCTATTCTGAGCAAAGGCTCTATCGGCACAGGCTGTCCATTGATTGTTGACGGTCGTGCTTTTGCATATAAACCAAATCCGACGCGTATCAGCAT
>AEPR01000283.1 GCA_000195205.2 Oxalobacteraceae bacterium IMCC9480
TGCTGCGGCTTGCCGCTGCGGTGCTGGCGGTCGCGGCTTGGCGACCGGTTTGACCACTTGCTTGGCAGGCACATCGACACCACGCGCCTGTTTCGGTCGGGCGGACCGGTCCGGCGTATTCGGGATCAGCATCAGCGTGGTCTCGACGTCGCGCTTGCCCTGTACGGGCAATGGCAGATTGTTTTGATGGTAAAGGATCAGCCACAGCACCAGTCCATGCAACAGCAGCATGATGATGACCGCGACTGTCGTCGTCACCGGCCTGGAGCGCGGGGGCTCGACGGGCACGATGCGGTCGCTGGCGCGGCGGCGTGGTGAATGGATAGCAGGAGTGGTGTCGTAGGGCAAGGGGCGGTGCGAATCCGGTGGAATAAAGGGCCACGGCACAGGCCGGTACGAGTTAGCAATCAGGATAGTGAGCTCGAAGATTACCATTGGACGCGCAGACTATTATTTCGTCATGTATCTTCTAGCCCCGTGGAGCACGATGATTCCAGTCTGCGCGCCGTCGCCGGAGCGATGTCGTCAATCATCGTTGATCTCCCGCAAAAACCCCTGCTTGCATAAACCACTGTTTTTTTATACAGTTCGGGTTGTGATTCACTTTGCTGACGCCATCTCGTTAGCTACCTACCGCTGAAAGTATATTCATGGACGACAAAAAAGCCGTATCCGGTTCAGATAAAAGCAAGGCGCTGGCCGCAGCGCTGGCCCAGATTGAAAAACAGTTCGGCAAAGGTTCGGTCATGCGCATGGCTGACGGCGCGGTGGTCGAAGAAGTCCAGGTCGTCTCGACCGGCTCGCTCGGCCTCGATATCGCGCTCGGCGTCGGTGGCTTGCCACGCGGCCGCGTCGTCGAAATCTACGGTCCAGAATCCTCCGGCAAAACCACGCTGACGCTGCAAACCATCGCCGAAATGCAAAAGCTGGGCGGCACCTGCGCCTTCATCGATGCCGAACACGCGCTCGATGTCGGCTACGCCCAGAAGCTGGGCATCAACCTGTCCGAACTGCTGATCTCGCAGCCGGACACCGGCGAACAGGCCCTCGAAATTACCGATGCGTTGGTGCGCTCGGGCGGCGTCGACCTGATCGTCATCGACTCGGTCGCGGCATTGACGCCACGTGCCGAAATCGAAGGCGACATGGGTGACTCGTTGCCGGGCCTGCAGGCACGACTGATGTCGCAAGCACTGCGCAAGCTGACCGGTTCGATCAACCGCACCAACACGCTGGTCATCTTCATCAACCAGATCCGCATGAAAATCGGCGTCATGTTCGGCAATCCCGAAACCACCACCGGCGGCAATGCCCTGAAGTTCTATGCGTCGGTGCGGCTCGACATCCGTCGTACCGGTTCGATCAAGTCCGGCGACGAAGTCATCGGCAACGAAACCAAGGTCAAGGTCGTCAAGAACAAAATCGCGCCGCCATTTCGCGAAGCGCATTTCGACATCCTGTATGGCGAAGGCGTATCCCGTGAAGGTGAAATTCTCGACCTCGGTGCCGATGCCAAGATCGTTGAAAAAGCCGGTGCCTGGTACAGCTACAACGGCGAACGGATCGGCCAGGGCAAGGACAATGCACGGACCTTCCTGAAAGAGCGTCCCGAGCTGGCCCGCGAAATCGAAAACAAGGTACGCGTCTCGCTGGGCGTGCCTGAACTGGGCGCCCTCAAAGGTACCGAGCCGGCCAAGAAAAAAGCGGCTGACAAAGCCGCCGACAAAGCCGCGATCGAAGGCAAGGATGTCGTCGCCGAATGAGCGATGTCACCCGCGCTGACAGACTGACAACCGACTTACCGGCCTGATGGCAAGGCCGGGTGGCAGCGTTAAAGTCAGTCTGAAGGCGCGGGCCTTGCGCTTTCTGTCGATGCGTGAACACAGCCGTCTTGAACTGGCGCGCAAGTTGCAGCGCCATGCGCAAGAGGGCGACGATGTCGACGCCTTGCTCGACTGGCTGGAAAACGCCAAATTTCTCTCGCAAGCTCGCTTCTCCGAATCTCTGATCCACCGTCGCGCCGCCCGCTTCGGCAACAACCGCATCGTCTCCGAACTGCAAAGCATGGCATCCAGGGCGAAGCCTTGAGCGATCTGAAAGGTCGCCTGCAAGTCGACGAGCTGGCGCGTGCCCACGAAGTCTGGCTGCGCAAATTCGGCGTGCCGCCCGCCGATGCCGCCGCGCGCGGCAAGCAAATGCGCTTCATGCAGCAACGCGGTTTCTCGCACAAGGCGATTCAGGCGGCGATGCGCCTGCGCGGTGACGACGAGTGGTTGCCAGGCGATGACGACTGATTAGGGCCGGCATCAGCCGAGTTGCGTAGGCTGTAGGCAATAGACCATGGACAAGCGGCCGTAAGCGATGCGAAATATCGTCGCTGCCGGTCTACCGGGTGGTAACGGCAAATCGAGCTGTGCTACACTTTCCCGGTTTTTGCAGTGCCGCATGAGCGGTTGTGAGCGCAGAATCTGCCTTCACTGAACGCAAATGCGGCAGTTATCTTCGTTGTCGCTCTTTTATGGCAGTGGTCCGCATGCCCCTATCTCCACCCGTTTCCCGTCGTGCACTCAAACATACCCGTACCCTCACGGTCGAGGCGTATGCGCGTGACGACGGCCTATGGGATATCGAAGCCCGCATCACCGATACCAAAACCCGCATCGTCAAGCTAGCCTCTGGTGAACGCCCGGCCGGCGCGCCCATCCACGACCTCAAGCTGCGCCTGTCCATCAACCGGGATCTCGACATCCTGGCCGTCGAAGCGGTCTCGGATGCGGTGCCGTATCCCGGCTATTGCGACACCATCAGTCCGGCCTATCAGGCCATGGTCGGGCTGAACCTGATGCGCAGTTTTCGCCAGCAACTGACGGCCCGCATCGGCGGCACCGGTGGCTGCACGCATCTGACCGAGCTCGCGCAGATCCTGCCGACCGCCACGATCCAGGCTTTTGCCGGCGATGTCATCGACACGCGCGACGGCAGCAGTGCCGCTGGCGAGCAGCAACAAAAACCATTTCAACTCGACCGCTGTCATGCCTTGCGCACGGATGGCGCAGCGGTCGCGCTCTACTATCCGCGATGGGCTATCAAGGTCGCGGAACCGTTTCAATCCAGTTAGTCAACCAGCATTTTTACGATCAGCGTCTGAAGGGAAGCTCGCATGAAAATTCATGAGTATCAGGGTAAAGAAATCCTCCGCAAATACGGCGTCACCACCCCGCGCGGCATTCCGTGCAATACCGTCGAGGACGCCGTCAAGGCGGCCGAAACACTCGGTGGTCCGGTCTGGGTCGTCAAGGCCCAGATTCATGCGGGTGGTCGCGGCAAGGGCGGCGGCGTCAAGGTCGCCAAGACCCTCGAGCAAGTGCGCGAATACGCCACGGCAATTCTCGGCATGCAACTGGTCACGCACCAGACCAGCCCGGAAGGCCAGCAAGTGCGTCGCCTGCTGATCGAAGAAGGTGCTGATATCGCCAAGGAACTGTACGTCAGCCTGGTGACCGATCGCGTCACGCAACGCGTGGTGCTGATGGCATCCAGCGAAGGCGGCATGGACATCGAAGAAGTCGCCGAGAGCCATCCCGAACTGCTGCACCATATCGCCATCGATCCCGCTGTCGGCCTGACCGATGCCGAAGCTGACGGTATCGCTGCCAAGATTGGCGTGCCGGCTGCCTCGATCGTCGATGCCCGCACCCAGCTGCAAGGCTTGTACAAGGCGTACTGGGAAACCGACGCCGCGCTGGCCGAAATCAACCCGCTGATCCTGACCGGTTCCGGCAAGGTCATCGCGCTGGATGCCAAGTTTAATTTCGACGCCAACGCGCTGTATCGCCAGCCTGAAATCGTCGCCTACCGCGACCTCGACGAAGAAGACGCTGCCGAAGTCGAAGCTTCGAAGTTCGACCTGGCTTACATCTCGCTCGACGGCGACATCGGTTGCCTGGTCAACGGTGCCGGTCTGGCCATGGCCACGATGGATACCATCAAGCTGTTCGGCGGCGAGCCGGCCAACTTCCTGGACGTCGGCGGCGGTGCCACGGCAGAAAAAGTGACCGAAGCCTTCAAGATCATGTTGAAGAACCCGGGCCTGAAAGCCATCCTGGTCAACATCTTCGGCGGCATCATGAAGTGCGACGTGATCGCCGAAGGCGTCATCGTGGCATCCAAAGCCGTCTCGCTGACCGTCCCGCTGGTTGTGCGCATGAAGGGTACCAACGAAGACCTGGGCAAGAAAATGCTCGCCGAGTCCGGCCTGCCGATCATCGCCGCCGACACGATGGAAGACGCCGCCCGCCAGGTAGTCGCTGCCGCCAAAGCACACTAACCCGCGCGCCCCACCACGAGCTACTAGGAACAACTATGTCGATTCTGATCAATAAAGATACCAAAGTCGTAACCCAGGGAATTACCGGCAAGACCGGTCAATTCCACACGCGCATGTGCCGCGAATACGCCAATGGCGCGAACTGTTTCGTCGCCGGCGTGAATCCGAAAAAAGCCGGCGAAGACTTCGAAGGCATTCCGATTTTTGCCAACGTCGCTGAAGCCAAGGCCAAGACCGGCGTCAACGTATCGGTGATTTACGTCCCGCCCGCCGGCGCTGCTGCCGCGATCTGGGAAGCCGTCGAAGCTGAACTCGACCTGGCCATCTGCATCACCGAAGGCATTCCTGTGCGCGACATGATGGCCTTGAAGGACCGCATGGCCAAATCCGGCAGCAAGACCTTGCTGCTCGGACCAAACTGCCCCGGCCTGATTACCCCGGACGAAATCAAGATCGGCATCATGCCGGGTCATATCCACAAGGCCGGCCGTATCGGCGTGGTCTCGCGCTCCGGCACGCTGACTTATGAAGCCGTTGGCCAATTGACCGCACTGGGTCTGGGTCAATCGTCGGCCGTCGGTATTGGTGGCGATCCGATCAACGGTCTCAAGCACATCGACATCATGCGCATGTTCAATGACGATCCGGACACGGACGCCGTCATCATGATCGGTGAAATCGGCGGTCCGGACGAAGCCAATGCGGCTTACTGGATCAAGGACAACATGAAGAAACCGGTGGTCGGCTTCATCGCCGGCGTGACCGCGCCTCCGGGCAAGCGCATGGGCCATGCCGGCGCGCTGATCTCCGGCGGTGCCGACACGGCGCAAGCCAAGCTCGACATCATGGAAGCCTGCGGCATCACCGTCACCAAGAACCCGTCAGAAATGGCGCGCTTGCTGAAATCCATGTTGTAATTCGCCAGCTTGCGGGAACGGTCGCCGTGATGGCGACCAGCGGGGAGCTTCGGCTCCCCTTGTTATTTGTGCTGTCGTATTTAAGAGGAAGTAGGGCGCACTGGTCGGCGCGCCTTCGACAA
>AEPR01000282.1 GCA_000195205.2 Oxalobacteraceae bacterium IMCC9480
CGGCGGTGGCCAGTGAGCTGGTGATCGGCGAGCGGGTATTTCGTCGCTTGATGCAACAAAATGCGGACAATCTGGTCACCGGTGCGCGCGTGCTGGCGCTCGATTACGGGTTTCGCCAGGCAGTCGGCAGCAATGACAACGAGACCATCACCTCGGTACTGGAAAATCACGGTGCAAGGATAGGCGCAACGCTGACGCTGCTGATTGGCATTGATCGTGAAATCAAAGCGACCACGGCGACCATGACCAGCAATGGATTCAAGCAATCCATCCTTGCACTGGTCGAGGAGGCTGACCGTTCCGGTACCGCCAACGGCGTCAGTCTGGTCGAAGACGAGCCCTATCAGATCGTCGTGATTCCCGTGAAGGCGCCCGAGACCATCGGCTGGGTGGCCATGGCCTTCCCGATTGATCAACGGCTGATCAATGACATGCATGCGTTGTCATCGCTACAGGTTGCCATCGTGAGTCGTACTCAGTCGGGGAGCTGGGTCACCAGGGAATCGACTTTCCGTGCCGGTGATGCGGTCACTCTTGACCAGCGGTTGCTGGATTTTCCGCTGGTCTCCGGACAATCCGGCGTCCTGCGCGTGACCGGAAATCAATACAGCTATCGCAGCATGGCGCTTGCCGCCAATGAGCAACATGCGGCCAACGTGATCCTGCTGCAGTCGCTCAATGAAGCCGTGGCACCGTACGACCAGTTGCAACTGACCTTGTTGATACTGACTGCCATCTGCACTTTGCTGGCAGTCATTTTCAGCAAGGTCGCGGCACGGCGCATTACCGGTCCGCTACGCAAGCTGACCGATATCGCCAATCAACTGGGCAAGGGCGATTACGAAGGCCGGCTCGAGATCCGTCGCAAGGACGAAATCGGCGAGCTCGCCCGGGCGTTCGATAGCATGCGCGACGATATTTCGCGGCGGGAATTTGAAACGACCCGCTTAGCCTACTGGGACACTCTGACCAACCTGCCCAACCGTTCGCAATTCGTCAAGATGATCAGCGCCGCCGTCGAACAGGCGGACAAGGCGGGCGAGCATTGCTACGTCCTGATGCTCAATCTGGATCGCTTCAAGAACGTCAATGATGTGCTTGGTCATCAGGTTGGCGACGACTTGTTGCGCAAGGTTGCCGAACGCCTGAAGCAGCAGCTCGACGGCAGCCAGGGTCAGGTGGCGCGCCTGGGTGGCGACGAATTCGCCATCATCCTGCCGCTGGCCAGCATGCGCGCCAGCCAGATCATGGCGGAAAAAATCCTGAAATCGCTGGAGCAGCCGATTTCACTGGAAGACCAAACCGTCGACCTCGGTGCCGGCATCGGTATTGCCGGTTTTCCGGAGCATGGCACCGACGCCGAATCGCTGCTGAGCCATGCCGGCACCGCCATGGACTCGGCCAAGAAGAGTGGCAACGTTGCGGTGGTCTACCATCCTGCCATCGACAAGAGCAGCGCCCAGAATCTGTCCCTGCTCAGCGAGTTGCGGCGTGCCATCGAGCACCATGAATTCCGTCTGCAAATGCAGCCCAAAATATTGCTCGGTTCCGGGGAGGTGATCGGTGCGGAGGCATTGATACGCTGGATCCATCCCGAGCGCGGCATGATTTTTCCGGATGACTTCATTCCGTTCGCTGAACAATCCGGCTTTATCCGCGTCATGACACTGTGGGTGCTGGAGCAGTCAGCGGCGCTTTGCAGTCAATTGATCGCCCGCGGCCTGCATCTTAAAATCTCGATCAATCTGTCGACCCGCGACTTGCTCGACCAGGATTTACCCAACAAGTTTGCCGCGATCCTGCAACAACATCAGGTAACCCCGCAGTCGTTTTGCCTCGAAATTACCGAGAGCGCCATCATGGATGATCCGGTACGGGCCTTGCATACGCTGGAACGCTTGCATGCGATGGGGGTCGAGCTGTCGATCGATGACTTCGGTACCGGCTA
>AEPR01000281.1 GCA_000195205.2 Oxalobacteraceae bacterium IMCC9480
CTGATCCTCATGTTGCCGGTGCCGGCCACCGCCGCCGAATGCATCGTTCCGTCCAAACCCGGCGGTGCCATGGACCTGACCTGCAAGCTGGTGCGCAAGGGTTTGCAGGACCTGCCTGTCGACCTGCATATCGGCTATCTGCCGGGTGGCATCGGTGCAGTAGCCTGGCATACGCTGGTGTCGCAACGGCGTGCCGAGCCCGATACGCTGGTGGTGTTTTCGGGTGGCTCGCTGCTCAATCTGGCCGAAGGAAAATTCGGTGATGCGCAGACCCGCGACGTGCGCTGGGTCGCGGCACTCGGCCTCGATTACGGCATGATCGCGGTGCGGGCGGACTCGCCGTACCAGACGCTGGCCGACCTCGTTACGGCGCTCAAAAACCATCCCGACAAAGTGTTGATCGGCGCCTCCGGCACCATCGGCAGCCAGGACTGGCTCAAGATGGCGCTGCTGGCAAAGCAGGCCGGCATCAATCCGAAAGTGCTGCGCTTTGTCGCCCTCGAAGGCGGTGGCGAATCATTTATTGCGATGCAGGCCGGCCACGTGCAAGTGGTCTCGGGCGATGCCTCCGAAGCGACCTTGTATGCCCGCGCCGGCAATACCCGCGTGCTGGCGGTGCTGGCCGAACAGCGCTTGCCGGGTGCGCTGGCGGCTGTGCCGACCGCCCGCGAACAAGGCGTCGACCTGATCTGGCCCGTGATCCGCGGCGTCTGGATGGGACCACAAGTCAGTGATGCCGATTACCTGAAATGGGTCGCCACGTTTGACCGCATGATGGCGGCACCGGCGTTTGCCGCCACCCGGACGCACTTCGGGCTGTATCCGTTTTCGCTCACCGGTGCAGCCTTGACCGACTACGTGGGCAAGGCCGTCACCGCTTACCGCCAGCGCGCCGCCGAACTCGGCTTGCTGCGCGAATTTTAAAAAGACCACAACAATGGAGACCACCATGTTTGCCAAGAAGACCCTCGCTGCCATCCTGTCCACCCTGTGCGCCGGCGCGGCATTTGCGCAAGTGCCCGCCGGCTATCCGGCCGACTATCAGAAGATCATCGACGGTGCCAAAAAAGAAGGCAAGGTCGTGATCTATTCGGCCACCGACAGCAAGGCAGCGGCCTTCCTCGTGAAGGATTTCAATGCGCTGTATCCGGGCATTTCGGTCGAATACAACGACATGAATTCGACCGAAGTCTATAACCGCTTCATCTCCGAAGTCGCTGCCGGTGGCACCACGGCCGATGTGATGTGGTCGTCGGCAATGGACCTGCAAATGAAGCTGGCCTCTGAAGGCTATGCGCTGAAATACCGCTCGGTCGAAGTCAGCAAGATACCGGCCTGGGCGGTCTGGGACGATACGGCCTACGGCACCACGTTCGAGCCGGCGGCGATCGTCTACAACAAGCGCCTGGTCGATGCGAAGGAAGTCCCGCAGACCCATGCCGACTTCGCCAAGCTGATCACGCAACCCAAATTCAAGGACAAAGTCACCACCTACGACATTGAGAAATCCGGTCTGGGCTTCATGTTCATGACGCAGGACGCCAAAGAGAATGCGCAGTTCGCCGCCCTCGAAGCCGGCTTCGGCGTGGCCAAGGTGCGGGTGCAATCATCAACCGGCACGATGCTGGAACGGATCTCGTCCGGCGAGAATCTGCTGGGCTACAACATGCTGGGTTCGTACGCTCTGGTCCGCGCAAAAACCGATCCGTCGATCGGCGTCGTGCTGCCGAAGGATTACACCCTGATCCTGTCGCGCGTGCAGTTCATCAACAAGGCGGCAAAAAACATCAATGCGGCCAAGCTCTGGACCGACTACCTGCTGTCGCAACGCGGCCAGACCGTCGTCGCCAATGGCGCCAAGCTGTTTGCGATTCGCGCCGATGTCACCGGCGAGACCACGTCGGCGGACCTGATCAAGCAGATCGGTGCGGCCAACGTCAAGCCGATCCCGGTGCATCCGGTGATCCTGCAATACCTCGAGCCGACCAAGCGCATGGCCTTCCTCAAAAACTGGAAAGACACCGCCGGCAAGAAGTAACGCCCTTCCGGTCGGGATGCTGCGTAGACGGCACCCGGCCCGCCCTCCATTCACCGGAATCTGTTTATGTCTCTTGCCTCCCTGCGACGCCTGAACTGGCCGCGCGGCGTTGTGGTCACGCTCACTTGCGTCGCCATTTTCGTGCCGCTGCTGCTGATTTTTTATCAGAGTTTTTTGAATGCGCCGTTCTTCATGCCGACGAAGCAATTGGGCTTCGGTGCCTACCGGTTCATTTTTGACGATCCCGATTTTTCGCAGGCATTCTGGAATGCGATGATCCTCGCCGGCGGTCTGGCGGTGATTGCCGTGCCGCTCGGTGGCGCATTGGCTTTCGTGATGGTGCGCACCGATTTGCCCGGACGCGGCTGGATCGCGCCGCTGCTGCTGGTGCCGATTTTTGTGTCGCCGATGGTGATGGGATTCGGCTACGTGGTGTCGATGGGGCCGGTCGGGTTTTACTCGGTCTGGGTCAAGCAATTGATTGGCTTCATTCCGTGGAATATCTATTCGTTCACCAGCATCGTCATCATCGCCGGCCTGACGCATGTGCCGCATGTGTATCTGTACGCGTCGTCGGCGCTCAAGAGCCTGGGCTCGGATGTCGAGGAAGCCGCCCGCGTGGCCGGGGCCTCGCCCTTGCAGGTGATGCTCAATGTCTCGCTGCCGATGATCATGCCGGCGCTGGCGTATGCGGGCGTGCTGGTGTTTTTTCTGGGCTTCGAAGTGTTCGGCCTGGTGCTGGTGCTGGGCGATCCCGAAGGCCATCTGGTACTGGCGACCTATCTGTACAAGCTGACCAACAAGCTCGGCACGCCTTCGTATCATTTGATGGCCGCCGTTGCGGTGTGCCTGGTGATGGTGACGATGCCGCTGGTGATGCTGCAGCGCTGGTTGCTCAAGTCGGCCAACAAGTATGTCTCGATCAAGGGCAAGGGTGCGCGCAGCAAGGCCATGCCGCTGGGTCGCTGGAAGTGGGTGGCGTTTGCGCTGCTGGCCGGCTGGCTGCTGTTTACCATCGTGTTCCCGATCTCGGGCATCGTGCTGCGCGCCTTCGTGCAGTACTGGGGTGAAGGCGTCAATCTGGTTGACGTGCTGACGCTGCAGCACTTCCGCGACATCCTCGATCAACCATCGCTGATGCGCGGCATCCTCAATACCATCCTCATCGGCGTCATCGGTGGCGCGCTGGCCGTGGTCTGTTATTGCGGCATCGCGCTGGCCATGCATCGCAAGCCCGATGGCATCACGCGCCTGCTCGATTACAGCGTGCTGGTGCCGCGCGCGATTCCGGGTTTGCTGGCCGGCCTATCCTTCCTGTGGGTGTTTCTGTTCGTGCCGGCCTGGCTCGATGGCTTACTGAAAATGAGCGACAACAGCGTCGCGGTCTGGCTCAGTGCGCATCTGATCCCGGTCTTGCGCGAAGTGCGCTCGACTATTTTTGCGCTGTGGCTGGCTTACTCGGTGGTCTGGCTGGCCTATGGCATGCGGCTGATTTCGACCGCGCTGCTGCAGGTCGGCCCCGAACTCGAAGAAGCCGCGCGCGCCGTCGGTGCCCGTCGTGGCCAAGTCACCCGTGACGTCACGCTGCCACTGGTCAAGTACGGTTTGCTGGGCGCGTGGCTGATGGTGTTCCTGATCTTCGAACGCGAGTATTCGACCGGCGTGTATTTGCTCTCGCCCGGCACCGAAGTGATAGGCGCGATGCTGGTGTCGCTGTGGGCTGGCGGCGCGACCGACCTGGTCGCTGCGCTGTCGTTCATCAACATTACATTGGTCGCTATCGGCCTTGGCATTGCGCTGCGCTTTGGCGTGAAGCTCAATCACTAATCATAAAATTACAGAGACCCGACCATGAACGAACTTTCCGTCAACGATCTTTACCTCGACTATGGCACTGGCTCCAGCGCCAACGCGATTCTCAAGGGCGTGTCGATGCACCTCAAAAAAGGCGAAGTCGTCGCCCTGCTCGGCCCGTCCGGCAGCGGCAAGACCACCTTGCTGCGCGCCGTCGCCGGACTCGAAAGCCCGAAGGCCGGCACCATCCACATCGGCGAGCGCAGCGTCTTCGATGGTGCCAGCGGCGTCGAGATGCCGGCCGAACAGCGCAACCTCGGACTGGTGTTCCAGTCGTACGCGCTGTGGCCGCACAAGACCGTGTTCGACAATGTCGCCTATGGCTTGAAGCTGCGGAAAATGAACAGTAGCGACATCGCCGCCAAGGTCAAGGAAGTGCTGACGCAACTCGGGCTCGGGCATCTCGGCGAACGCTTCCCGCATCAGCTTTCCGGCGGCCAGCAACAGCGCGTCGCCATCGCCCGCGCGCTGGTCTACAACCCGCCGGTGATTCTGCTCGACGAACCGCTGTCGAACCTCGACGCCAAGCTGCGCGAGGAAGCCCGCGCCTTCCTGCGCGAACTGATCGTGCGGCTTGGCTTGTCGGCGCTGATGGTCACGCATGACCAGGGTGAAGCGATGGCGATTTCGGACCGTATCCTGCTGCTCAACAACGGCAGGATCGAACAGCAAGGCTCGCCGCAAAGCATGTACGAAACACCGGACAGCCTATTCACCGCCGAATTCATGGGCAGTAACAACCGCATGCCGGGCAAGGTCGTGCAGCGCGACGGGCAAGCGCTACGACTCGAGATCGATGGCGTGCTACTCGATGGTACGGCGCGCGGCAGCCATACCGGCGACGAGGCGACGGTGATGATCCGCGTCGAGGAAGTCCGCATCAGCGCCACGCCGGTCGACAATGCGATTGCGCTGCCGCTGGCGACGTGCATGTATTTGGGGGATCGCTGGGAGTGTTTGTTTCAACGGGCGGGGGGGACAGATGGACACTTGCGGGCTTACTCAAAGCATCGGCTGGAGGCGGGGAATTACTGGTTGCAGATGCCGGCGGAGAAGTTGTGGGGG
>AEPR01000280.1 GCA_000195205.2 Oxalobacteraceae bacterium IMCC9480
GCTTCTCGTTGCTGGAGGATCGAAACCAGACTATCGAATTGCCAGCGCGCAACGGGAACGGCGAAACCCTCCAGGTTGCGGATTCCCGATGATCTGGTTTGTGATTGGAACGATGAACCTGATCGACCAGTCCATTGAACAGATCGACTTTGCGCTGCGTCGCCGCTTCCTGTGGCTGTTGTGTCCTTTTGATGCCGATGCGCTATTGGGTGCTGCCGAAGC
>AEPR01000279.1 GCA_000195205.2 Oxalobacteraceae bacterium IMCC9480
TCCGACCGGCTCCGGCAAGACCACCACGCTCTACACGACGCTCAAGGCACTGGCGACGTCCGAGGTCAATGTCTGCACCGTCGAAGACCCGATCGAAATGGTCGAGCCGTCGTTTAACCAGATGCAAATCCAGCACGGCATCGACCTGACGTTTGCCGATGGCGTGCGCGCGCTGATGCGACAGGATCCGGACATCATCATGGTCGGTGAAATCCGCGACCTCGAAACGGCCGAGATGGCCATTCAGGCTGCGCTCACCGGACATCTGGTGCTATCGACGCTGCACACCAACGACGCCCCGTCGGCGGTGATGCGCCTGCTCGAACTCGGCGTGCCTTACTACCTGCTCGAAAGCACGTTGATCGGCATCATGGCGCAACGGCTGGTGCGCACCTTGTGCAGCCATTGCAAGACGCCCGATGGCGCACTGCAGGATGAAGTCTGGGCCAATCTGACCGAAGGATTCAGCATTCCGAAACCCGCCGCAATCTATCGACCGGTCGGTTGTACCGAGTGCCGCCATACCGGTTTTCGCGGCCGCACCGGGCTGTACGAATTACTGATGGTGTCGCAACCGTTCTCGAAACTGATCAAGGCTGAAAGCGATATCCACGCCTTGCGCCAGCAAAGCATCCGCGATGGCATGCAACCGCTGCGCGTCGCCGGCGCGATGAAAATCATCGATGGCACCACGACGGCCGAAGAAGTGCTGAAAGTGACGTCGTCGCTGACCTGAGGCGCTCACTTACCGGCACATCTTTGGCGCGACACATGCAACGCTGCATTTGCCCTTCTCGTAAGTACTGGTTACTGTACTGAACCAACGTTCAATAACAATGACCCGTAGTCCGACAAGGGAGACCGCCATGAACAAGCCATCCGTCCTGACCACCACGCTGGTACTTGCCGCAGCATCGCTGCTCACGGTAGCGCTGCTGTCATGGGTACTACGAAGAATGGAGATGGCAACGGCGCTACATGCATTGCTGTGTGCCACGGCAGCGATCTCCCTGCCGCTGCTGGCTTACTGGCGCAGCGCCAATCGCAGCAGGCAACTGGCCGACACCATCGCCCACAGCATCGACCGCTTGATGATAGGCACTGCCGAATCGGCTTTTTTCATGGATGCGATCAAGCTCAAGATCGAGAAAGAAAAAGAACAGACCGGCATCATCGCCCGCAGCGCCAATGACCTGGCGCAATCGACCAGGGAACTCACCGACAGCGCAACGAGCGCGGCACAACTGGCCGCCGAGGTGCGCACTGAAAGCCAGGGTGGCGTCACGACAGCCGATACCGGCCTTCGCAACATCACCACGGCCGAGCAGGACGCCGCCGCCGCCGCCGAACGCATGACCCAATTAAAAAATAGTGCGCAGCGCATCCATGGCGTGACCGATCTGATTTCGGAAGTCGCCGCCCGCACCAACCTGCTGGCCATCAACGCGGCCATCGAGGCAGCCCGATCCGGCAGTCACGGTCGTGGTTTCGCGGTCATTGCCGCCGAAGTCAGGCAACTCGCTTACCGCACCAAGGGTGCCACCGACGACATCAGCCTGATGGTGTCGGACGTCACCGAAGAAATCCATCAGGCCACGTGCCGCATCCAGCAACTGGCAGAAAAAATCACTGAGCTGACCGGCAATGTCGCCGGCATTCGCGACAGCTTCGGCAACATCACGCGACTGGCCAATCACTCGGAAGAATCAACCCGGCAGATTGCCAGCACCTGCCTCGGCCAGGTCAGTGCCACGCAGCAGATTGCCAGCGACTCGGCCGTGATCGTTGGCAGCATGCAGGTTAATGTCAGCGAACTGCCATCGATGCGCTTGTCCATCGAGAAGGTATCCGAACTGGCCGAACGCCTGCATTGCGCCAGCGCCTTACTCGGCACGCCGACGCACCATGACGCAATCCGTCAGGCAGCCACCGGGGCGGCCAGCGCTATCGGCAAGCTTTTCGAACGCGCCATCGCTGCCGGCGAGATCGGACAGGAGGCGCTCTTCAGCCGTCACTACCAGCCGATCCCCGACACCAACCCGCCCAAATTCACGACGCCATTCGATGCGTACACCGACCGCGTCCTGCCGGCGATACAGGAAGCCCTGCTGACCCGTTTTCCCGATCTGATTTATGCCGGCGCGGTGGACGACCATGGCTACTTCCCGACCCACAACCGGAAATTTTGCAAGGCGCTCACGGGTAATCCTGCTGCCGATCTTGCCGGCAACCGCACCAAGCGGATTTTTTCCGATCGCACCGGTCAGCGCTGCGGCAGCAGCCGGCAACCCTTTTTATTGCAGACCTACAAACGCGATACCGGCGAAGTCATGCATGACCTGTCCGTGCCGATTTATGTGCATGGCAAACACTGGGGCGGATTCAGAACCGGCTATAACGCCAGCCTTTCCTACGAAGAGGTAAAACATCCTTACCAGCAAGTAGCGCTTGCCAGATAAACCACCTCCTTGTGCAGACCAGCCGTTACATACGCTCACAAAGCAAGCCGAAACCGGGTCAACGACCCTCACTGGCTGGCGTTATTGACTGCACTGCAAGCCATCCCGGCTGCTGACTCTGCCAAGGAAATACAATGAACAAGTTAATCGCTACCCTGATCGCCGGTCTGTTTGCTTCGTCAGTTTTTGCTCAAGCTCCAGCGCCCCTTGCTGCTCCTGCTACACCGGCCGTCGTCAAAGCCGAAGCCAAAGCCACCAAGGCAGATACCAAGGCAGTGAGCGCCGAAGCCAAGACCGATGCCAAAGCCGATGCGTCCGTCGACAAGGCCGTGACCAAGGCAGAAACCAAGAAAGCCAAGGCCCACACAAAGTCGGCAAAAACCAAAGCCGAAGCAAAACATGATGTCGCCACAGCCGCACCAGCAGACAAGACCAAGGCCGAAGCCAAGGCTGACATGACCAGCGCGAAAGCCGATGCCAAAGCTGAAAAAACCAGCATCAAGGCCGATGAAAAAGTCGGTATGGCCAAAGTTGAAGCCGGTGCCGACAAGATGAAAGCAAAATCGGAAACCGCTGCAGTCAAGGCCGAAGGCAAAGCCGATGTGAAAGCAGCAACCGTCAAATAATCACCCGTTATCTCCATAAAAAAAGACAGGCAAATGCCTGTCTTTTTTATGGGCGAAACAAAAAAATCTACTTCTTCATTGCCGGTGCATGCATGGCTTTCATGTCGACCATGCCATCCTTGTTCTTCGGCATCGCATCAAACATTTTTTCATGGTGCTTCATGAATTCTTCTTTCGAAATCATGCCGTCGCCATTGGCATCCATTTCTTTCATCATCGCTGCGTGCTTGCCGCCTTTGTCGTGATGCATCATCGGCTTGGCGCCGTCGGCTGGCATCGGTGCCATTGGTGCTGCGGTGTGGCTGGCTGCAAACGCGGCGGAAGACAGGCAAAGCAGTGCGCCGGTAACAAGCGTCGTCGAAAAGTTTTTCATGAGGGTTCCTTGGTCGTGGTGAAATTCTGAAAACAGAGCGTTCATCCTAACCGAAACAAGCCTCCCGTCCATGCGCTGGCTAACTTAGCCCGTACACTCTTCAATCCCTTGCGGCCGATTCAATTGCACGCAATGCATCTGCCACCGTCGGATACTGCAGTCGCACGCCGAGTTCCTGCTTCAATCGCCGGTTACTCAACTGCCGTGATTCCGACATGAACGACAGCAGCATCGGCGACACCAGTTCACGCAATTCGGTGCGCGGCAGGCGCGGTGGTCGCGGCATGTCGAAGGCGTCGGCCACCGCATCGAAATATTCGCCCATCTTCATCGCCGAATCATCGACCGTATGCACGACCCGGTTTGGCTGCAGCCGGAACAAGGCGGTGGCAATGATGCGCGCCAGATCATCGGCATGGATATGGTTGGTGTAGACATCATCGGCGGCGACCAGCGCCGGCGTCCCCTTGCGCAAACGCTCCAGCGGCAAGCGGTCCGCGCCATAAATCCCGGGCACCCGCAGGATGCCAAGACGACCATGCGCGCGGCGGGCCCAGCGCCGCAAAACCTGCTCGGCATCGACCCGCCGTCTGGCGCGGGCATTGACCGGATTGACCGGTCGGGTTTCATCAATTAGCGCGCCACCGCAATCGCCATACACGCCGCTGGTACTGACATAAACGACAGTGGCTGCGTCGGGTAAAATGGCGAACAAATTACGCGTGCGCCGGTCGGTCGTGCCCTCACTTTGCGGTGGTGCCAGATGCACGACATGGCGCGCCAATCGGGATAGGCGGGCCAGACTGTGTGGTTCATCGAGATTGGCGACGATGGGTATCGCCCCCGCGGCACGCAGTTCGGCGATCCGGCCAGGCTGGCTGGTCACGGCGAAGACGCGAAAGCGTGCACGCAACAGTGGCAGCAGGCGCATGCCGACGTCGCCACAACCGATGATCAGCACACGCGGCAAGCCGATTTTTTTCGTAGTCAGACTTTTATTCATGTTCGGGATTGTATGACTTTCCAGATTACCGTCGCTCCTAGCGGCCACCAGTTCAGCTGCGCTGCCGATGAAACCGTCCTGGCCGCGGCAATCCGCGCCGGCGTCGGCCTGCCGTACGGCTGCAAAAACGGCGCCTGCGGCAGTTGCAAAGGCAAGCTCCTCAGTGGCTCCGTCACCCACGGCACCCATCAGGCCAAGGCCTTGTCAGTCGCCGAAGAAGAAACCGGTGGCGCGCTATTTTGCTGCGCGACGCCGCACAGCGACTTGCAGATCGAAGTACGCGAAGTCGCCGGCATCGGTGAATTCCCGATCAAGAAATTACCGTCACGCGTGGCGAAGCTCGAACGCCTGACCGACGACGTGATGCTGCTGGCACTGCAATTACCGGCCAGCGAGCGACTGCAATATCGCGCCGGCCAGTACATCGAATTCCTACTCAAAGATGGCAAGCGGCGCAGCTACAGCATGGCCAACGCGCCGCATCTCGATGAACAGATCACGCTGCATATCCGCCATACGCCCGGCGGCCTGTTCACGGATCCGGTCTTCAACACCATGAAAGAACGCGACATCCTGCGCTTCGAAGGCCCGCACGGCACCTTCTTTCTGCGTGATGACTCCGCCAAGCCGATGGTGCTGGTCGCTTCCGGCACCGGTTTTGCGCCTATCAAGGCCATCATCGAACAAGCCATCCACAAAAAAAGCGGTCGCCCGATGGCCTTGTACTGGGGCGG
>AEPR01000278.1 GCA_000195205.2 Oxalobacteraceae bacterium IMCC9480
TTTTTTTTTGTCTTTCAGTCACTCAATAATCGTCAATCATCTGCAGTGCGGCCGGCAAGTGCGCATCAATGAGGCCTTCGGGCCAGCCGCTGTTCTTCATCTGCACTACCCTCAGGGTGACGATCTGTTTCTTGATTTCCTTGGATGTCGCCTCATCGATCTCTACATACTGATCTGCTTTGCCGATCGCAGCGTGTGCCTTTTCCTGCTCGTCTTCGAACCTCATGTGGACGTCAATGACAAGTTGACCGAGCGCAGCTTTTACATCTGCCGGACTGGCGTCCTGCGACATCAGAAGCGGGTCGATACTGGCTGCCGTATTGACTACACGCTGAACACAACCGGTGTTGCAGACCCCGGGATCATTGCCGACATCATGCAAACCATCCATCAAGCCATCCTGCAATTGCTCCCGCAACGGCGACGACTGTGTCGTCAGATAGCTCAGATAAACACCCAGCGTTTCGGCACAGGTGGTCTGCAAATCGCCTTCGGCGACAGGTGTTTTCTGTAGCAGCATATGGTGTAAGCCGTAGGCCCGTAGCTGCACGTTCCAGGCGTCGCGCAGACTGGTCTTCGATGGCTCTGGCTGCTGCTCGATATACCAGTCCATCTTCTCTTTGGTCTCGTGATAGACGGACTTCAACAGCTCCAGGTTCGTTGGCTCGAATCCTTTCAGCACTGGTTCAAGAAGCTGGCCGCGATGCGCCAGGGACATCGTGTCTTCAAGCAAGGCGAGAACTGCCGGCGCGATGTCCTCGTCCGGCATCCGTGCCTGCCCGGCAAGCGCCAACTGCTCCTTGTAGACATTGACCGCCCGTGCACCCCGCGCAATGAAACCATGGCCATGCACATTGGCAGCCCAGTCCGCGTGAACGATGTTGGCTATATCGGCCTCGAGCAATCCATGGCGAATTGCGTACTGGCCCTTGCCGTTTCTCATCTGTTCGATGTCACTGCGGGGGAGCATGACGCCGTCGATATTGAATGCCGCCTCGGCAGGCGCAGACAAGAGCAGATCACGAGCGATTTCCTGCGTATGTTCGTTGTGCGCCCCGTAAAACCTCACCCCCTGCTCCAGCGCCAGTGCCAGACGAAATTCCGCACGCTGGTCGCATGGCTGATCGATGGACCTTTGCCGGGCCGACAGCAGCTTGCCTAGCGCGTGATTGGCCAGCAAGGACAAGCCCCGGTCCGGCGCTTGCATGCGGGGAACAAAGTCAGCGATGTAGGTCATCAGGCGGATATGACGCAGGGCAGGGTCGCCCGCGGCGGCATCGATCCCGGCCCGCTGATGCAGCACTTGCAAGACAGGACGCTCATGCATCCAATCGATGGCTCCGCCGGGCTCTGTATCGGGGTGTGCCAGCAGCAAGCAAGCCATGCTGCGACGGCGCTTGTCGAATGCAAGTTGCAGCGCAGTTTGCCCTTTTTTATCGCGCAGGTTGGGATTCAGGCCCGGCAAGCCAAGCAGAAATTTCATGTCAACTTGCGAACCGCCAGTGGCGGCCTTATGCAGTAAAGACCGGCCATTGTTGTCGATCGCATTGATATCGGCACCGCGCTCGAGCAGTAAGGTTGCTACTTCGCGGCTTGGATACGTGCAGATAGCAGCTTGAAGGGCTTCGGTTTTTTGCCTGGTCTTAAATTTATCCGTATCCAGCAAAAGCGCAATAAGCTCGAGATTCCCAAGCTGGACGGCTGTGCGAAGAGGCGAATCAAAGACACCATCACCATAATTGACATTGATCCCCTCCTCGATGAGGGACCTCACCGCGGCGGCATTCTCACCGTACACCGCAGCTTGCATTAAACACGCCATTGCATACCCGGGCTCTTCGGGCGAACCGTTTTTCCATGCCTTGAGCAAGGTCCGCACCATCTCCCCATCCCCATCCATGCAGGCGCGCGTCAACGGCGACGTCCTGAGATGCGTGGTGCAAGGCTTTGCGCCATGCGTCAACAGTGCCTGGACAATGTCCAGCGAACGCGTTTCTACGGCAGCAAGGAGCGGTGTTTCGCCGTTCTTGAATTGCAGGTTGCAATCGACGTTTTTGGCCAAAAGCAGCTTACGCACAACATCCACATCCGTCTTGACGATCGCCAGATGCAGCGCCTTTTTCGCATTCTTTTTTGAGAGCAGACCGGGATCGGCACGTTTCGCTAATTGCCTTTTGAACTCAGCGAAGTCACCTGACTTGATTGCCCGATTCAGGGCATCGCGTGAATCCGGATGTAAGCGGCTCAGCATGGCTGCGCAACGCGCCCGTGCGGATGAGAATTTTGGGGAAGTGTTTGGCGAAACCGGAAGGTCAACTGCTGCGGGAGGAACTAGCGTATCGCTTACCGTAGCGATCGTGCGGTGATGGAGTTGAGGTGAAGACTGGCTGCGGTATCGAAGAAAATCAAACATGGTCGACCTGTGTCCTGAAGGGTAAATAAAAAATGCCCTCGAGGATTACACCGGGCGCCGCACATTAAGTAACGACGACCGGCAATATGGTTCCATTCTGACTTGCTACTGCGCTTCACCCTTCTTGAGCCAAGCATGCAACTGATGGGCACGCAGGCCGTCGTACTCTTCGAATGGCTGATGAATCCACGGATTCGATTCCAGGTAATCCAGATAGAAATCCGGCCGGATCGAGGAGCAAGCCTTGCACCAGATCACGGCTGATTTGACTTCGGTCACGGCCGGGAAATTGGTCTTCAGGTGATGCTGGACTTTCTCCAGCGTCACACCCGAATCGACCAGATCATCGAGCAACAGCACACGTCCGCCGAGCGAGCCGCGTGTCATCGTGATGAATTTACCGATGTCGAGATCGCCGCGCTTGGTACCGGTTTCTTCGCGATATGAACTGGTCGACAGGATCGCCAGTGGCACGTCAAAGATGCGCGAAAAAATATCCCCGGGACGCAAGCCGCCGCGCGCCAGGCAGAGCACCTGGTCGAACTTCCAGCCGGAATCATGGACCATCATTGCCAGGCGTTCGATCGCCCGGTGATAGTCATCCCACGAGACCCAGAGGTCTTTGTCATTCGATGCAGGTAGCGACATGATGAGCTCGCTCCTTACTTGAACGGATGACGAAGAACGATGGTTTCTTCGCGGTCGGGACCGGTGGAGACCATGTCGATCGGCACGCCGACCAGCTCTTCGATGCGCTTGATGTAGGCGCGCGCATTGGCCGGCAAGGCCTCCATCGATTTGGCACCGACGGTGTTTTCTGACCAGCCCGGCATTTCTTCGTAGACCGGTTCGCAACGACCGGCATCTTCGGCACCGACCGGGAAAATATCGACGTGCTTGCCATCGATCATGTAACCGGTACAAAGCTTGAGCGACTCAAGGCCATCGAGCACATCGAGCTTGGTCAGGCACATGCCCGAGACACCGTTGATCTGCACCGAGCGACGCAGCAACGCGGCATCGAACCAGCCGCAACGACGCGGGCGACCGGTGACGGTACCGAACTCGTGACCGACGCTCGACAGATGCAAGCCAACGCCGGCATCGGTTGGCAGTTCGGACGGGAACGGACCACTGCCGACACGGGTCGTGTAGGCCTTCGTGATACCGAGGATGTAATGCAGCATGTTCGGACCGACACCACTGCCGGCGGCGGCATTGCCGGCCACGCAGTTGCTGGAGGTGACGAAGGGATAGGTACCGTGATCGACGTCGAGCAAACTGCCTTGCGCGCCTTCGAACAGCAGATTCGCGCCGCCCTTGTAGGCCGCATACAGTGCGCTGGAGACGTCACTTGCCATCGGTGCCAGACGCGGCACATCGGCCAGCGCGTTGTCAAAGGTTTGCTGGAAATCGACAGCCGGTGCTTTCAGGTATTCGGTCAGCACGAAGTTATGGAAGTCGAGATTCTCGCGCAGCTTTTCGCCGAAACGTTTTTCATTGAGCAGGTCGGCAACACGGATGGCGCGACGGGCCACCTTGTCTTCGTAGGCCGGGCCGATGCCCTTGCCGGTCGTGCCGATCTTGGCCGCGCCACGGGCCGCTTCACGCGCGCCATCGAGGGCGGTGTGATACGGCAGGATGATCGGGCAGGCTTCCGAGACTTTCAGGCGCGACTCGACTTCGACGCCGACGGCTTGCAGCTTGTCGATTTCACGCAGCAGGTCGGGGACCGACAGCACCACGCCATTGCCGATGTAGCAGGCCACGCCGGCGCGCATGATGCCCGACGGGATTAACTGCAACGCGGTTTTTTTGCCGCCGATAACCAGCGTGTGACCGGCATTGTGGCCGCCCTGAAAACGCACCACGCCTTGCGCATGATCGGTCAGCCAATCGACGATCTTGCCCTTGCCCTCATCGCCCCACTGAGTCCCGATCACCACCACGTTTTTTGCCATCTTTGTCTGAGTCATCACTTAGCCTAAATTTTTGAGTTGCCAATTGCCATTGTCGAGAACCAGTGCGCGATCGCAATCGAACTCTTCCTGATCATTTTCGTGGCCGGGCAGATTTTGAATCACCACCTCGCCGGCCTGCCGCAAGACGGCGATTTCTGCGCGCAATGCCGCGTCGGTACCCCACGGTGCACGAATCGCACTGACCCGCTGCGCCGCCGGCAGCAAGCGCGCCAGCTCGCGCAAATCCATCGAAAAACCTGTCGCCGGCCGCGCCCGCCCGAAGGCTTCGCCGACATGGTCATAGCGACCACCGCGCGCCACCGGATTGGGCAAGCCTGGCACGTAGGCGGCGAACGTCGCGCCGCTTTCGTAGTGATATCCGCGCAGGTCGGCCAGATCGATGATGATCTGCGCGGCACCTGCCAGCTGCACCAGGGCGTCGAGATCGTCGAGCGCCGCCACGATGCCCGGCAATGCGGGCAGCACCGCACGGGCGCGCACCAGCGTGGTGGCATCGCCGTACAGGTCCGGCAAAGCCAGGATCGCATCACGCGCGATGGCACCAAAGTCGGCGGTCAACAAGCGCAGGCCAGGCGCATCCTTGGCCTTGAGCAACGCGAACAGAGCGGCCTCGTTGGCACGTGCGGTCGCGTCCTGCGCCATGATCGCGCGCACGATGCCGACGTGGCACAAATCCAGTCGCACGGTACGGATGCCCGCCAGTGCCAGCGATGCCAGCACCAGTTGCTGGATCTCGGCATCGGCTTCGAGGCCGGCATGACCATAAATTTCGGCACCGATCTGCAAGGGCTCGCGGGTAGCGTGCAAACCGGATGGTCGGGTATGCAGCACGCTGCCGGCGTAGCACAGACGCGTGACTGACGACCGGTTCAACAGATGGGCATCGATGCGCGCCACCTGGGTCGTCATGTCGGAACGCACGCCCATGGTCCGGCCGGACAACTGATCGACCAGCTTGAAGGTCCTCAAATCGGTATCGGCACCGGCACCGGTGAGCAAGGACTCGAGATACTCGAGCATAGGCGGCATCACCAGTTCATAGCCGTAGTGACGGAAATTATCCAGCAGTTGACGGCGCAACTCTTCGATCTTGCGTGCCTCGGAAGGCAGCACATCGGCAATATTTTCAGGGAGTAGCCAGTTGGGCATGACAGGAGCAGTGTGGATAAAAAATCAGTCAGTTACGTTGAAAGCTCACGCAACTGAGCGCCGCAGCAGCTGTTCCGGTTGAACCCTCCAACACGACAACAGCAGGCTCGGCGCCATTATGGGGAAGAGCACAGGCCGGACGCAGAATACGCTGCAACCGGCCCTGCCCGCAATGTTATTTCTTCGGGCTGGCGGCAGTCGCGCCTGGGGCTTTGAAATACTTGAAGAACTCCGAGCTTGGGTCAACCACCATCAAATCACTGCGGCTCTTGAAGCTGCTGCGATAGGCTTCCAGACTACGATAAAACTTGTAGAACTCGGGGCTCTTGCCAAAGGCTTCGGCGTAAATCTGGGAAGCCTTGGCATCGCCTTCACCGCGCAGCATTTCAGCATCGCGGTACGCATCTGCCAGCAATACCGTACGTTGGCGATCTGCATCAGCCCGAATTTTTTCGGATTCGGCAGCACCGGTTGAACGCAGTTCATTGGCCACGCGAGTTCGCTCTGCCTTCATCCGTTCGTAGACCGAAAGGTTGATCTGCTCGACGTAGTCCACCCGCTTCAGGCGCACATCGACGATTTCGACACCAATCTCCTTGGCTTCATCAGCGACCTTTTTCTGGATCGCATCCATCACGCTGCCACGCTCGCCGGAAATGACTTCCCGCACGGTGCGCTTGGTGATTTCTTCGTTCAGTGCGGCCTTGACGATTTGCGCCATCCGGTCCAGCGCACGGCGCTCGTCACCGCCAAAGCTGACGAAGTACAAGGTCGGGCCAATGATGCGCCATTTGACGAAGGCATCGACCAGGATGTTTTTCTTTTCGGCAGTGATGAAGCGGTCGGCATCCGGTGTGTCGAGGGTCAGGATACGTTTGTCGAGGAACAGCACATTCTGGAACGGCTGCGGCATCTTGAAGTGCAAGCCGGGTTCACTGATGACCTGCTTGACCTCACCGAGGGCAAACACGATTGCGTATTGACGCTGGTTGACCACGAAGATCGACGAGGTCAGCAGGTACAAGGCGATCAGCGCGAGTACGACGGCGGAAACGATGCGGTTCATTAGCGTCCCTCCCGATCACGACCGTCGCGGCTGCGCGTTTCGCGCTGTCGCTGCAGTTCAACGGACTCGGCCGGGACGGTTGCCGCCGGTGTCATGGTCTGCGTCGCCGACTTGGCTGCAGGATCAGTCGCCACCGATTGCGAGATCAGTTTGTCGAGTGGCAGGTACAGCAGGTTGCTGCCGGACTTGGCATCAACCATTACCTTGCTGGTGTTCGTGAATATTTGTTGCATGGTTTCCAGATAAATTCGATCGCGGGTAACCGCAGGAGCTTTCTCGTATTCGACCAGCACTTGCTTGAAGCGCGACGCATCACCTTCGGAGGTCGACACCACACGCGACTTGTAACCTTCGGCTTCCTGCAGCAAACGCGATACCGCACCACGGGCTTTCGGAATCACGTCATTGGCGTAAGCCTGGCCTTCGTTCTTGGCACGTTCGCGATCCTGACCTGCCTTGACGGCGTCATCGAATGCGGCCTGCACTTGCTCCGGCGGTTGCACACCTTGCATCGTGACATTGGCAACTTGCACGCCCGACTTGTAGCGGTCGAGAATCTGCTGCATCAGCTGGCCTACGTCGAGAGCGACTTTTTCACGCCCTTCATACAGGACGAAATCCATCTTGCTGTGACCGACGACTTCACGAATCGAACTCTCGGCAACCATCTTGATCATCTCTTCCTGGTCGCGATTATTGAACAGCCAGTCCGCCGCGTTCTTGAGGCGGTATTGCACGGCGAACTGAATGTCGATGATGTTTTCATCTTCGGTCAGCATCAGCGACTCTTGCAATTGCTTGTTCTTGGCGTTGCCGCGATAGCCGACCTCGACCGTACGCACCGACGAGACATTGACGATTTCATGCGACTGGATCGGAGTTGGCCAGCGCCAATTGAAACCGGCCGGCGTCATGTGACTGACTTTGCCGAAGGTCATGACTACGGCAG
>AEPR01000277.1 GCA_000195205.2 Oxalobacteraceae bacterium IMCC9480
CCGCCGGTCTGTGCAATCAATTTGCGCAGGCCGAAGCGATCTATCCGCTGGTGCGGGCCCATTGCACCGACCCGCTGCACGCCATCCGTTGCATCACCCAGCAGGCCGGCCAGTACCAGCTGCAGGGACGCCTGCCCGAAGCGATAGTCCTGCTGCGCGAAGGCCTCGGTTTGCTCGGCCTGACATTCGGAGACGACAGTGACTTGCTCAAAGCCGGTATCGCCGACATCGTTGCCGACATCAAGAAGCACTTCGGCGACAGCGACGTGAACGCGCTGCTTGATGCCGGCGCGATGGACGATCCGCGCGCACGCGCCACGATGCAGCTGATGCAGCGCCTGTGGCAAGCCAGTTATTACGCCGGCCAGCAGGACCTGAGCATGACGATGGTGGTGTCGATGACGCGTCTGTCGCACCAGCAGGGCAACAGCGAGTTCACGCCGGTGGCGTATGTCGCGTTTGCTTTTTTTCTGGCCGATGCCTATCACGACGAGCGCAGTTATCGCTTCGGTGCGATGGCGATGGAACTGGCCAATCGCGGCACCAACATGCAGGCGCGCGTGCTGACCGGCCTGATGTTCGGCGCGATGATCAGTCACTGGACGCGGCCGCTGGCCAGTTCGATTGCGCTCTACGATGACGCCTTCCGCGATGCCCGCGACAGCGGCGACTTCGTCAATGTCGGCGTGGTCGCGGCGGTGCGGGCCACCGACCGGCTCATCCTCGGCCACTATTTGCCCGACCTGCTACAAGCCAGCGCAAGGGATCTGGCCATCATGCGCAGCAACGGCCAGCTTGACATGGTCGAGTGCACGATTGCCGGTGCGCTGCAGCCCGCGCGATGCCTGATGGGCCTGACCCGCCGCGCCGACAGTTACGACGATGACGATTTCAGCGAGGCCGGCTTCCTCGCCCGCTATGGCAGTTCGCGCTTGTACCAGGCCTATTTTTACCAGGGCAAAATCCGCAATGCCTACCTGTTCGACACGACGGACGCCGAAGAACTGGCCTGGCAGATGGGCCTGGTCGTGCAGATTCTGCGTGGCCAGGCCAAGGTGCCCGAAACCACCTTCTATGTCGCGATGATCTGGCTGCGCGTGTTGCAGCGGCAGCCGCAGCGGGCCGATGCCGACGCCGTGCTGGAGCGTGTCGGCACGCTCATCGATTTGCTGTCGGGCTGGGCGCAGCTCAACCCGGCTAACCACGGTGCCAGCGGCTGGCTGGTGCAAGCTGAGCTGGCACGCTACCACCACGACATGCCGCTGGCACTGCGCGCTTACCGGCAAGCGATGGACGCAGCGCATGCCAGCGGCTATCTCCATATCGAGGCGCTGGCCAACGAGCTGTGCGGCCGGTTCTGGATCGAACAGGACCAGCCGCGCGTGGCCGTCACGTTTCTGCAGGATGCGGTGGCGCTGTACCGGCGCTGGGGTGCCGATGGCAAGGTGGCGCATTTGCTGGAACAGCACGCCAGCCTGCTCAATGCAGGTGTGCCGGTATCGACCTCGACCCCGGCATCGGTGACCGCGACGGCCGGTGTTCAGGGCAATGCGGCGCTCGATCTGGGCTCTATCATCAAGGCCTCGCAAGCGCTGGCTGACGAAGTCGGTTTGCGCAATGTGCTGCAGCACCTGATTGCCATCGTGCGCGAAAATTCCGGCGCGCAGGTCGCGCGCCTGCTGCTGTTTGACGGCGGTGCGTGGCGCGTCGAAGCCGAGATGGATGGCAGTCAGCTGACCGTCTTGCAGGCGCGTATCGTGGCGCTCGATGGCAGCGCGGATCTGCAATTTCCGCTGACGCTGCTGCGCTATGTAGTGCGTACCGGCGAGGCGCTGATCGACGACAACCTGACGCTGTCGCCGCGCTTTTCAAGCGATCCGTATGTGCAGCGGCAGCAACCACGCTCGGTGCTGTGCCTGCCGATCCGGCAGGGCGGACGGGTGGCGTGCGTGCTCTACCTTGAAAACAATCTGACCGACTCGACCTTTACCGCCGAGCGCGCCGAGTTCCTGCGCACGCTGGGCGGGCAGGCGATGATTTCGATTGCCCATGCCCGCATGGTCGATAGCCTGGAATTGCGCGTGGCCGAGCGCACCGCCCAGCTCGAAGATGCCAACGACAAACTGGCCACGCTGTCAGCCACCGATGGCCTCACGGGACTGGCCAACCGGCGTCATTTCGACGAGATCCTGGCCAGCGAATGGGGCCGCGCCAGTCGCACCGGCATGCCGCTGGCAGTGCTGATGATCGACGTCGATCACTTCAAAAAATTCAATGACTGCTACGGCCATCAGGCTGGTGACGCCTGCCTGCGCCGCATCGCTGCGGCGCTGCAGGCGGGTACCCGGCGCAGCAGTGATCTGGCAGCGCGCTATGGCGGCGAGGAATTTTCTATCGTGCTGCCCAACACCGATGGCAGCACGGCATGGCAACTGGCCGACGTCGTCCGCGGTGCCATCGAACAGCTTGCGATGCCGCATGCACGCGCACCGTCGGGCCTGGTGACGATCAGCATCGGTGTGGCGATTTGCCGGGCCGGCAGTCCCGGCAGTGTGGCCGGGCTGCTGCGCGCGGCGGATGATGCGTTGTATCTCGCCAAGGATGCAGGACGTAATCGGGTGCATCTGGCGGCGGGCTGAACGACGACGCCGGTCAATTCGGGGCTTTGGTGG
>AEPR01000276.1 GCA_000195205.2 Oxalobacteraceae bacterium IMCC9480
TGGGGGGCTATAACTTCCAGTGGGCCTGGGCGTCGGGTTTCGCGGCTGGCTCGGCGGCGTGAATAAGTTCGGCTTGAATAGTTTAGATAATTCGGTTAACAGGGTTTCTTTCGGCGAAGGGATCTGATAGACTCGCCGTCTTCCCTTGAATCGTCGGCTTAAAACCCTAACACATGACAACTATTCGCCTAAAAGAAAACGAGCCTTTCGAAGTCGCCATGCGCCGCTTCAAACGCACCATTGAAAAAACCGGTCTGTTGACCGAACTGCGTGCGCGGGAGTTCTACGAAAAGCCGACTGCAGAGCGCAAGCGCAAGCTCGCCGCCGCGGTCAAGCGCCATTACAAGCGCATTCGCAGCCAGCAATTGCCTAAAAAACTGTTCTGATTCATTTGGTCGCAAGTACGGAAATTCAGTACTGCGACTAACACGCAAGCCCGCTCCGGTGCAAGTCCGCAGCGGGTTTTCGCTTTTTCACTGACCGGAGCCAGCATGAGCCTGAAAGCACAGATCACCGACGACATGAAGGCCGCCATGCGTGCCAAGGAAGCCGTCAAGCTTGGCACCATTCGCCTGATTACCGCTGCAATGAAGCAGAAGGAAGTCGACGAGCGGGTTGAGCTGAACGACACCATGATCCTCGCCATCATTGAAAAAATGATCAAGCAGCGCAAGGATTCGATCGGTCAGTTTGAAGCAGGCGGACGTCAGGACCTGGCTGATATCGAGAAGGCCGAACTGGCCATTCTCGTGGCTTACATGCCAGCCTCGTTGTCGGATGCTGAAGTGCAGGCCGAAGTCGCTGCCGCGGTTACTGAAAGCGGTGCTGCCGGACCGCAGGACATGGGCAAGGTCATGGCCATCCTGAAGCCGAAGCTGGCCGGTCGCGCCGACATGACGGCCGTTTCGGGACTGGTAAAAGCCGCGCTGACCAAGGCGTAATTACTCACCTTGATACCGCAATCGTTCATTCAGGATTTGCTCAACCGCGTCGATATCGTCGACGTGGTCGGTCGCTACGTGCAACTAAAAAAAGGCGGTGCGAATTTCATGGGCCTGTGCCCGTTTCACAATGAAAAGTCGCCCAGCTTTACGGTCAGCCCGACCAAGCAGTTCTATCACTGCTTCGGTTGCGGCGCGCACGGGACGGCGATCGGTTTCCTGATTGAATATTCGGGCATGGGTTTTGTCGACGCGGTCAAGGATCTGGCGCAAAACGTCGGCATGATGGTGCCCGAGAGCGACGACAAGATGCCGCCGGCCCAGCGCGCCGAATACCAGGCCAAGAGCCTGGCTCTGTCGGAAGCGATGACGCAGGCTTGTGATCACTACCGGTTGCAGTTGCGCACCGCCGAGCGCGCCAAGGGCTATCTGATCGGGCGCGGACTGACAGGCGAAATTGCGGCCCGCTTTGGTATCGGGTATGCGCCGGAAGGCTGGGACAGTTTGCGGTCGGTGTTTCCCGATTACGAATTGACGGCGCTGGTCGAGGCAGGGCTGGTGATCGACCGGACCGATGAAGAAGGTGGCAACCGGAAGCGCTATGACCGGTTTCGTGACCGGATAATGTTCCCGATACGCAATACCAAGGGGCAGGTAATTGGTTTTGGTGGCCGTATTCTGGACAGCGGCGAACCGAAATACTTGAATTCTCCGGAGACGCCCCTATTTCAAAAGGGTAGCGAATTGTATGGCCTGTTCGAAGCACGCCAGGCGATACGCGATGCGGGATATGTGCTGGTGACCGAAGGCTACATGGACGTGGTAGCGCTGGCCCAGCTGGGATTTCCGCAAGTAGTGGCAACCTTGGGTACGGCTTGCACGGCGGTTCACGTGCAAAAGCTGTCGCGACAGACTGATCATGTGATCTTCAGTTTCGATGGCGACGGTGCCGGCCGGCGTGCGGCGCGGCGTGCGCTGGAAGCAAGCCTGCCGTATGCGGCTGATAACAAGACGATCAAGTTTTTGTTCCTGCCGTCGGAACACGATCCTGACAGTTACGTGCGCGAGCACGGCACGGCGGGTTTCGAGCAGCAAGTGCGGGATGCGATGCCGCTGTCGCAATTCCTGCTGAAAGTAGTTACCGACGACAACGACCTGACGACATCGGAAGGGCGCGCCAAGGTGCAGTTCGATGCCAAGCCGCTGTTGCAGGCGATGCCGGCATCGTCGTTGCGATTGCAAATCGTGCGTGAGTTGGCGCAACTGACCCGGACCACGCCGACCGAGATTGAAACGTTGTTTGAACTGGCCAGTCCGGCCGCACGTGTTCGCGCCGCACCACCGCGCGGAAAACGCACTGCGCCGGTCGGGCTGGAATTGCAGGTGATGCGCCTGCTGGTTGCGCATCCGGTGCTGGCGTCCGAACTGGACCAGGACGCGCTCGATGCGATGCTGCATTTTGTGCCCGACAGCGCCGTCATGTTGATGCAGTTGGTGGTCGCCGGGCAGGAGATGGGCGCGCAAGCGAGTTTCGCGATGTTGTCCGAGCACTTGCGGGCCGGTGGTCCGGAATTCGACGGCATGATCGCCGAAGTCGCCGCCGAGCCGGAATCGGATCGGGATGCTGCCCGTCTGGAGCTGGCCGGTGCCGTCAGGCAGACAAAAATGAAGGTGCTCAAGGCCGAGCTTGATCAGCTGGCCGCGGGTGGAATGGGACATGATGAAGCACGCACACGTTACCGTGAGCTGACCCTGAAACAAGAGCAATTGCGACGCGATGCCGAGGCAGAAATCAGCCGGCGATAAGCAAAAACGCCCGTCCGTCGAATGCGGCAAGGTGTGGTGAAGAGGTGTTTTCCATGGTGCGAATTGGTCACTTTGGGCAGAAAAAACACTGTCATATGGTATTCTGTCGGGCTTTTGATTCAAGGCCACAGAGCAGTTGTCCGGCGTCGCGACATGCGCAGCGCAGGGCAAAAAACAAGAACAGTGCGTAGTTGCGATGCCGGTGATGATGTGCGTGAAGTGGCGTACGACCCGACCCTGTATCCCGAACCTTTTGGTAGTTGACCCATGGCAAACGCAATGAAGAAACCCGCGAAAACTGCGACGCTCCCTGTCGATGATGCCAAACCGGCCAAACCGGCCAAGGCGTCCACCGTCGCAGCAGGAAAAACACCGTCCGGCAGGTCAGCGACACCACCGACTAACGCAGCCCTGAAGGCCGGCTCCAAGGCAACGACCAACGCTGCAACCGCATTGGCTGCAAGCCCGGTACCAGCGCAATTGAAAGCTCCTGTGACAACCAAGAAATCCGAAACCAAAATCGCCGCCAAGCCATCCGCCAAGGCAGCCACTGCCAAGACAGACCCCAAAGCCGAAGTCAAGGTCGAAAACAAGCCAGGCGTGAACGTGATGATCACGGCCACGGTGAGCCAGACGACCGATGCCGCCACGCTGGCCGCGATCGACACCTCCGGCTACATCCTGCCATCGATCAAGGTGCCGGGCCGTCGCGGTCGCAAGCCAAAAGAATTCCAGCCGGAAAACGATGAAGTCGCCGCACTCAATGCGGTCGAACGGGCCGAGCTGAAGGCCGTCGACAAGGCCAAGGCCAAGGACCGCAAAGCCAAGGAAAAGGCGCTGCTCAAGGATGCCTTTTCGTCGGACACTGAAGCCACCGAAGAAGAACTCGAACGTCGTCGCCAGAAGCTCAAGACCCTCATCAAGCTCGGTAAAGACCGCGGCTTCCTGACCTACGCCGAAATCAACGATCACCTGCCCGAAAACATTGTCGATCCCGAAGCCATCGAAGGCATCATCGGTACCTTCAACGACATGGGTATCGCTGTCTATGAACATGCGCCGGATGCCGAGAGCATGCTGCTCACCGACAACGTTGCCACGGTTGCCAGCGATGATGAAGCCGAAGCGGCTGCCGAAGCGGCGCTGTCGACGGTCGACTCCGATTTTGGTCGCACCACCGATCCTGTGCGCATGTACATGCGCGAAATGGGTTCGGTCGAGCTGCTGACCCGCGAAGGCGAAATCGAAATCGCCAAGCGTATCGAAGACGGCCTGAAAGACATGATTCAGGCCATCTCGGCCTGCCCGACCACGATCTCCGAAATCCTCGCTGCAGCCGAGCGCATCACCAATGGCGAAACCAAGATCGATGAAATCGTCGACGGTCTGGTCGACATGCTGGTGATTGAAGTCGTCGTAGTGCCGCCGCCAAAAGTCGTCAGCGAAGACGACGAAGAGGAAGAGGAAGAAGAAGCCGAAGAAGAAGAATCCGGCGCAGAAGAAGAAACCAACGCCTCCGGGGCGGCCGGCTTCACGGCCGAGCAGATCGAACAGCTCAAGCGCGAATCGCTGGTCAAGTTCCAGGCGATCTCGACCCAGTTCGACAAGATGCGCAAGGCCTACGAAAAAGAAGGCTACAACTCCAAGCCTTACGTCAAGGCGCAAGAAGCAATCTCCAGCGAACTGCTGGCGATCCGCTTTACCGCCAAGGTGGTCGAGAAGTTGTGCGACACTTTGCGCGGCCAGGTCGAAGAAGTGCGTCACATCGAACGGCAGATCCTTGATGTTGCGGTCAACAAGTGCCGCATGCCCCGCAGCCATTTCATCAAGGTCTTCCCGGGCAATGAAACCAATCTGGACTGGGTCGACGGCGAAGTCAGCGGCAATCATCCGTACAGCGTGATCCTCGGTCGCAACGTGCCGACGGTCAAGGAACTGCAACAGAAGCTGCTGGATCTGCAGTCGCGCGTCGTGCTGCCATTGCCGGATTTGCGTGCGATCAACCGGCGCATGGCGGCCGGCGAAATGAAGGCCCGCAAGGCCAAGCGCGAAATGACCGAAGCCAACTTGCGGCTGGTGATTTCGATTGCAAAGAAGTACACCAACCGTGGCCTGCAATTTCTGGACTTGATCCAGGAAGGCAACATCGGGTTGATGAAGGCGGTCGACAAGTTTGAATACCGGCGCGGCTACAAATTTTCGACGTATGCCACCTGGTGGATTCGCCAGGCGATCACGCGTTCGATTGCCGACCAGGCCCGCACGATCCGGATTCCGGTGCACATGATCGAAACGATAAACAAGATGAACCGCATCTCGCGGCAGATCTTGCAGGAAACCGGTGCCGAGCCGGATCCGGCCACGCTGGCGATCAAGATGGAAATGCCGGAAGAAAAGATCCGCAAGATCATGAAGATCGCGAAAGAGCCGATCTCGATGGAAACGCCGATCGGTGACGACGACGATTCGCATCTGGGCGACTTCATCGAAGACAACAACACACTGGCCCCGGCCGATGCGGCATTGCATGCGTCGATGCGTGGCGTGGTCAAGGATGTGCTCGATTCACTGACGCCGCGCGAAGCCAAGGTGCTGCGGATGCGTTTTGGTATCGAGATGTCGACCGACCACACCCTGGAAGAAGTCGGCAAGCAATTCGATGTCACACGTGAGCGGATCCGGCAGATCGAAGCGAAGGCATTGCGCAAACTGCGCCATCCATCGCGTTCAGATCGCCTGAAAAGCTTCCTCGAAGGAAATTAATGATGGCGCTGCGGGACGACCGGTTAAAATCACGGTACAGTTCGTCCCGCAGTGGCTGACCTGAATATCTGTCTGGTTCACTGAGCCAGACGCAACCCGCGGATGCAAATCCGCACGAAAGAAAATGGGCCTCTAGCTCATGCTTGGTTAGAGCAGCGGACTCATAATCCGTTGGTGCCGTGTTCGACTCACGGGAGGCCCACCAAATATCATGACTGACATCCAGACCGACGCTGTTCCTGACAGCGAACCCGCCCTCCGCTTTGAAGACTTCGGGCTGTCCGCCGAAATCCTGCGCGCTCTCGCTGATCAGGGCTACGACCATCCCACTCCGATCCAGGCGGCGGCAATTCCCGTCGTGCTGCAAGGCCGTGATGTCATGGGTGCAGCGCAAACCGGAACCGGCAAGACTGCCGGTTTTTCATTGCCGATCATCCAGTTGTTGCTGGCCAATGCCAGTAACAGCGCCTCGCCGGCGCGTCATCCGGTGCGCGCCTTGATCCTGACCCCGACCCGCGAACTGGCCGACCAGGTCGCTGAAAACGTCAAGGCTTATTGCCGTCACACGCCATTGCGCTCGACCGTGGTTTTCGGCGGCATGGACATGGCACCGCAGACCGCCGCCTTGCGCGCCGGTGTCGAAATCGTCATCGCCACGCCGGGCCGCTTGCTCGATCACGTCCAGCAAAAAACGCTGAACCTGTCGCAAACCCAGATCCTGGTCATGGATGAAGCCGATCGCATGCTTGACATGGGCTTCCTGCCGGATCTGCAGCGCATCATCAATTTGCTGCCGAAGAAGCGCCAGAACCTGATGTTCTCGGCCACGTTTTCCGGCGAGATCAAAAAGCTCGCCAGCAGTTTTCTCGATAACCCCGTCACCATCGAAGTCGCCCGCAGCAACCAGACCGCCGACCGTGTCACGCAAGTGGTCTACAAGGTCGACAGCGACGACGCCAAGCGCGACATCGTCGCGCACCTGATTCGCGGTCGCCAGCTCAAGCAGGTGCTGGTGTTTTCGAACACCAAGATAGGCGCTTCACGCCTCGCGCGCGAACTCGAAAAAGGCGGTGTCAAGGCGTCAGCCATTCATGGCGACAAGACCCAGTCGGAGCGCATGGCCGCGCTCGAAGCGTTCAAGGGCGGCGAAATCGACGTGCTGGTTGCGACTGATGTGGCGGCGCGTGGTCTCGACATCTCCGACCTGCCGTGCGTGATCAATTACGACTTGCCGTACAACGCCGAAGACTACGTGCACCGCATCGGCCGCACTGGTCGTGCGGGTGCGTCGGGTGATGCGATTTCGCTGTTCACGACCAAGGATGAGCGGCTGCTGCTTGATATCGAAAAGCTGATCAATCACAAGTTCGTGCCGGCAGAGTTGGTCGGCTACACGCCGCCGGTGGAGCGCGCCGAGCGACGGCCGCGGCGTGATGCGGAAGCAGCCGTTGCGCCGCTCGCGGCAGGTGCTGTTTCAGCGCAGGTGCCGACGGAGCGGCCGGTGCGTCCGCCACGGCCTTTCCGCGAAGATTCCAGTCATTCGGAGTCGTCCCGAACCGATACCTCCCGCCCGCCATTTCAGCGGCGCGAAAAAGTCGATCCATGGTTTTCAAAACCGTACGAGCCGAACGTTGCCGCGCCGGTCGAACCGGTTGGTGCCACCGCAGCAGCAAACAAGAACAAGCCGCGCAGGGCGGTGTTGTTGGGTGGGGTGCCGAAGGGGTAAGACGTTTTGCAGGTCAAATTAACGAGAGCACAGGAATTTGCGCAGAATAAATGTGCGGATTTCTGTGCTTCCGTTGTTCGTAGTGCTCTGGTTGCGGGCACCGTATGCACCACCGCTCGTTCGTCCTGAGCTTGTCGAAGGCGCAC
>AEPR01000275.1 GCA_000195205.2 Oxalobacteraceae bacterium IMCC9480
CACAAGATGCCGTGCCCACCCTACGGAACGTCAGCGCTAGTGGAGTGACCACGGAGCCAGCCGCAGGCATCGCACCAAACACTGCGCCGTTGATCTAGCCCAGCAACTTCAGCAAAGCCTTCGCTGCCGGCTCCGACGAGGCCGGATTCTGGCCGGTGATGAGCAGGCAATCAGTGACGACATACGGCTCCCAGTCGGCCAGCTTGGAATACGTACCGCCGTTTTGCCGCAGCATGTCTTCGACCAGGAAAGGCACGATATCGGTCAGCCCGACCGCCTGCTCTTCGGTATTGGTAAAGCCGGTGACGGCTTTGCCTGCGACGACGGATTTGCCGTCGGGGCCTTTCGGATGGCGCAGCGCTGCGGGTGCATGGCAAACCGCCGCGACCGGCTTGCCGGCTGCCAGCAGGGTTTCGATCAGCTTGATCGAGGTGGCGTCTTCGGCCAGGTCCCACAATGGCCCGTGGCCACCCGGATAAAAGACCGCATCGACGCTGCTGACATCGACGCTGGTGAGGGTCACGGTGTTGGCCAGGGCGGCTTGTGCTTCAGCATCTTCCTTGAAGCGTTCGGTGGCTTTGGTCTGGGCGGATGTCTCATCGCTTTTCGGGTCCAGCGGCGG
>AEPR01000274.1 GCA_000195205.2 Oxalobacteraceae bacterium IMCC9480
TTCCTTTACGTCATTCTTCTTTGCCTACCGCAGCACTCGACCAGCAGCGTCGGCGTTTTGTACGGGGCCTTGCCGCAGGCGGCGTATTAATCGGCATGGCGTCATGGACTGGTCCCGGCTGGGCACGCGAAACGCCGCCGGCCAGCACCGGAGCCGCTGTGCTGCGCGGAACAGAATTTAATCTGGTCATTGCAGAGTCGCTGGTGAATTTCACCGGCAATCCACGCATGGCCACCACCATCAACGGATCAATACCGGCACCCACGCTGCACTGGCGTGAAGGCGACACCATTACGATACGCGTCACGAACCAACTGGATCGGCCGACGTCGATTCACTGGCACGGCATGATCCTGCCGTATCAAATGGATGGCGTGCCCGGGATCAGTTACACCGGCATTGATGCCGGGGCGACCTTCACCTACCGCTTCAAGGTCGAGCAAAACGGAACTTACTGGTATCACTCGCACTCAGGTTTCCAGGAAATGACCGGGATGTATGGCGCCATCGTCGTTGAGCCTGCTGCCGCAGACCCAGTCAAAGCCGACCGCGAGCACGTAATTTTGTTGTCGGACTGGACCGATGAAGATCCGATGCGTGTCTATTCCAAGCTCAAAGTCCAGAGCAATAATTACAACATGATCCAGCCGACCGCGCCGGATTTCTTCCGGGATATAGCCCAGGATGGCCTCAAGGCCGCGCTTGACAAGCGCAAGATGTGGAATCAGATGCGCATGAGTCCGACCGACCTGGCCGACTTGTCGGCGACGTCGCTGACTTTCCTGATGAACGGAACGACACCCGCCGGTAACTGGACCGGCCTGTTCAATCCCGGCGAACGGGTGCGACTGCGCTTCATCAATGGTGCCGGAAACTCTTTTTATGATGTACGTATCCCCGGTTTAAAGATGCAAGTGGTGCAAGCCGATGGCGGAAATGTCGAACCAGTGACGGTGGATGAATTCCGCTTCGGTCCGGGCGAAACCTACGATGTGCTGGTCGAACCGAAGGACGACGCCTACACACTGTTTGCGCAATCGATGGATCGCAGTGGTTACGCGATGGGCACGCTTGCAAATCGCTCCGGACTGACGGCTGCCATCCCGGTTTTGGATAAGGTGGATTGGCTGTCGATGAAAGACATGATGGGCGATATGGGCGGTATGGCTGGTATGGCTGGTATGGGTCACGGCGGTATGGCTGGCAAGAACCAAGATAGCATGGCAGGCATGGACCACGGTGCGATGGCCGGCATGGCCGGTTCGCTGGCAGTGCCCAGCAAACGGGCCCGCCACGCCAGCACCGAGTACGGTCCCAGCACCGATGCGCGGGTCGACACGGCACGGACAAACCTTGATGATCCCGGTGTCGGCTTGCGCAACAACGGACGCCGTGTACTGACGCTGGCAGATTTGCACACCATCGGGGGGCCACTTGATTCCCGCGGCCCGGAGCGGGAAATCGAGTTGCACCTGACTGGCAACATGGAGCGATATACCTGGTCTTTCGACGGTCTCGAATTCGGTCAGTCTACACCGGTCCATTTCCGCTATGGCGAACGCCTGCGTGTCATTTTGCACAATGACACCATGATGACGCATCCAATGCACATGCATGGCATGTGGAGCGAACTGGAAAGCCCGGATGGACGGTTCCAGGCGCGACGCCACACGATCCCCGTACAGCCTGCGCAGCGCATCAGTTTCTTGGTTACCGCCGATGCTCTGGGCCGGTGGGCATGGCATTGTCACCTCGCCTTTCATATGGATGCGGGTATGTTCCGCGAAATCGTGGTGGCATAAAAAATGAACCAAATAAACAGCCTATCAAGGAAAAAAATGAAAACACGGATGCAATGGCTGGCCCTGGCGCTAGCAAGCTGTAGCGCCATCCCGGCACTGGCCCAGACAACCTCGGACAAAGCCGATATCACGACTGCAGGTAGTGCTGCTGCCGCCGAGACCAAAGGCATGGTCATGCCCCGTATGGACCACGGCAACATGTCGCCGGCAACCCCGGCGATGCCCGG
>AEPR01000273.1 GCA_000195205.2 Oxalobacteraceae bacterium IMCC9480
CGCGCTGGTGGTCTACATCGTCTTTACGATCACTGTCACCGAATGGCGCACGCATTTCCGGCGCACGATGAATGAGCTCGATTCGAAGGCCAGCACCAAGGCGGTCGATTCGCTGATCAACTTTGAAACCGTCAAATATTTCGGTAACGAAGATTACGAAGCCCGTCGTTACGATGAAGGCTTGCAGCGCTACGAAGGCGCCGCCGTGAAGTCGCAGACCTCGCTGTCGGTGCTCAATACCGGCCAGTCGATGATCATTGCGACTGCCGTGACGCTGATCCTGTGGCGCGCCACGCAAGGCGTGATCGACAAGACCATGACACTGGGCGACCTGGTCCTGGTGAATGCGTTCATGATCCAGTTGTACATCCCGTTGAGTTTTCTGGGCGTGCTGTATCGCGAGATCAAACAGAGCCTGGCCGACATGGAGCGCCTGTTCCTGTTGCTCGACCAGAACCGCGAAGTCGCCGATGCGATCGACGCGTCCGTACTGACCACGCCGGCGGCCGAGGTGCGCTTCACACAGGTCAATTTCAGTTACGAATCCAATCGCCAGATCCTGTTCGATGTCGACTTCACGATTGCAGCAGGCACCACGACCGCCGTCGTTGGCCACAGCGGCTCGGGCAAGTCGACGCTGGCGCGCCTGCTGTTTCGCTTTTATGACGTCAATGCCGGTGCCATCACGATTGATGGCCAGGATGTGCGCGATGTCACGCAGGCCTCGTTGCGGCATGCAATCGGTATCGTGCCGCAAGACACGGTGCTGTTCAACGACACGATCGAATACAACATTGCCTACGGCAAGACGGGCGCGAGTAAAGATGACGTGATTGCCGCGGCACGTGCCGCCTACATCCATGATTTCATCGAGTCGCTGCCGGATGGGTATGCGACGATGGTCGGCGAGCGCGGTCTGAAATTGTCGGGGGGCGAAAAGCAGCGGGTCGCGATTGCCCGCGCGTTACTGAAAAATCCAGCCTTGCTGATTTTCGACGAAGCGACCTCGGCGCTGGACTCCAAGGCCGAGCAGGCGATCCAGACCCAGCTCAAGGACATCGCCCGCAACCGGACGACGCTGGTGATCGCACACCGGCTCTCCACCATTGCCGATGCGGCGCAAATTCTGGTGCTCGACCAGGGTCGTATCATCGAGCGTGGCACCCACGCCACTCTGCTGATGGCTGACGGCGCGTATGCCCAGATGTGGCAGCGCCAGCAGGTGGCGGTGGATCAGGACGGCGCTCCTGTCGTTGATGTGCGTGCCATGGCAGTGCAGACGTAATGCCTTTACCTGCCTCCGTGAAGCCGATTAACATCGGCTGATGGAAACCAAATGGCTAGAAGATTTTTTGTCGCTGGCGGAAACCCGCAGCTTCAGTCGCTCGGCGCAATTGCGCCACGTGACGCAACCGGCGTTTTCACGCCGCATCCAATCCCTTGAAGCCTGGCTGGGCGCTGACCTGATCGACCGGACCTCGTATCCGACACGGCTCACGCCAGCCGGTGAAATTTTCTATGAGCAGGCCATGGAAATGCTGGGACAGATCAACAACGCCCGCGCACTGCTGCGCGGCAAGCGACCGGCGGCACAAACCACCGTTGACTTCGCGGTGCCGCACACCTTGTCACTGACCTACATGCCGAAATGGATGACGGCACTCGATGCAGATTTCGGTCCGATCAACACCCGACTGATGGCACTCAATGTGCATGATGCCGTCATGAGCATGGTGGAAGGCGGTTGCGATTTGCTGCTGTGTTATCACCATCCGCGCCAGCCGGTACAGCTCGATTCCGCCCGGTACGACATGCTGGTGCTGGGTGCCGAGTCGCTTTGCCCCTACGCCCGCTGCGATCGCACGGGAGTCCCTGATTTCGTGTTGCCGGGAAGTGCACTGGCACCGCTGCCGTTTTTGTCATACACCACCAATGCGTATCTTGGACGCATGGTCGAGCTGATCCTGGCGGACGCGAAGCACCCCTTACACCTGCAAAAATGCTACGAAACCGACATGGCCGAAGGCTTGAAAATGATGGCGCTGGAAGGGCGCGGCGTGGTGTTTCTGCCAGAGTCCTCAGTGACTCGCGAGCTCCGGCAAAAGCAACTGGCGCGCGCTGATGGCGGCCAGCCGGAATGGCAAGTCGAGATGGAGATCCGGCTGTATCGCGAAAAACCATCGGTGGGACGCCCAGGCAAACCACTGGTCGGACGGCTGTGGGACTACCTGGTTCAGCAGCAAATGAAGACGCAGAAGCCACCAGGCAGAAAGCTTGCCATGAAAAAAGTTGCGCCATGAAGTGGGTGACGCATGGCTTTTTGTAGCGGGTGGTTCCATTCTTAATTATGTCTTTTCGGCATGAAATCATGCTGACAAAGCATTGGTGCGGCAATGCGCCTGTGTTTTAGGATGCGTTTCTGCGATCTCTGACACCGTCTTTCCGGTGCAGGATTGCCAGATATTGGTGCTTGTCAGTACCCGCTTCAGCACAGACGGGTTCATCAGCTAGCGATAAAGCGTGCTGTTCATGGTCCGGATTTTGCTGTACTAGTGAGTAGGTTGGTGTTGCCCAAGTTCAGCCGGGAGTGTTTGCGTGGCTATCCGTTGACAGATTAGCGACTACGTACTATCCGAGATACGGGCGATGGAATGAAGTGGGTAACCTGTACCAGCAAATTTTTTTATGCACGATAGGGCAATATTTCTCTATTGATGTTGATGCATCAAGCCGATGGCTTTCTACTCTCAGGAGACTGTATGAAATTAGCGAAAATGATGTTGGTTCTGATTGGTTCGGGTCTGATTGCCTCCGCGGCACAAGCACAAGAAACAGGAACACTGAAAAAAATCAAGGATAGCGGTCAGATCACGCTGGGTGTTCGTGATTCGTCGATTCCTTTTTCCTACCTGGATGACAAGCAGTCGTATCAGGGTTATTCGATCGATATCTGCATGAAAATCGTCACGTCGATCCAGAAAGAGCTGGGCATGACATCGCTGAATGTGAAGTTGAATCCGGTCACTTCGGCAACGCGTATTCCACTGATGGCTAACGGTACTGTTGACCTGGTATGCGGATCGGCCACCAACAACATCGAGCGTCAAAAGCAGGTTTCTTTCGCACCGACGACCTTTGTTACCGCTAACCGTCTGCTGGCCAAGAAATCATCGAACATCAAGACGCTGGACGACATGAAAGGCAAATCGCTGGTCTCGACATCAGGTACGTCTAACCTGAAGCAGCTCGTTCAGCTCAATGGCGATCGTAACCTCGGTATGAACGTGATGACAGCCAAGGATCATGCAGAAGCCTTCCTGATGGTTGAAACCGGCCGTGCTGTCGCGTTCGGCATGGACGACATCCTGCTCGCCTCGCTGGCCGCCAGCTCGAAGTCGCCTGCCGATTACAGCATCACGACCGAAGCGCTGTCGACCGAGCCATACGGCATCATGCTGCGTCGCGAAGATCCCGCTTTCAAGAAGTCGGTCGATACCGCTGTGATTAACCTGTTCAAGTCGGGTGACATCAACCGTATTTATGCCAAGTGGTTTCAGTCGCCAATCCCGCCAAAAGGCATCAACCTGAACATCCCGATGAGCGACCAATTGAAGGCCGTGATTGCCCATCCTACCGATTCAGGTGATCCTGCTGCTTACGCTGCCGTACCGGAAGCGCAAAAGGGTTCAACCAAGAAATAATCAGTATTCGCGACACGATTGACACTGCGGGGGGCCTAACGCCTCCCGCTTTATTTTATGTAATTCACATGCTGCACCGCATAATGCGGGTAGCGGATTTTTCACCTGACGAATACGTCCCCGGCATTGCCGGGGCGAGTACCGTACTCAAGACAACATAGCAAAGAGGCCACGATGAATTACAACTGGAACTGGCAGATATTCTGGGCGCCGTCCCCGGACGGGGTGGGGACCTACATGGACACCCTGGTATCCGGGCTGGTGTGGACACTGGCGACGGCATTGACAGCCTGGGTCATGGCGCTGTTCATCGGTGCCATTGTCGGCACGATACGCACGATGCCTAATCGCTGGGCGGTCCGTCTGGCCAATGGATATGTGGAGCTGTTTCGCAATATCCCGCTGCTGGTACAGATGTTTCTCTGGTACTTCGTGATGCCGGAGCTAGTGCCCGCATCAATGGGCAACTGGCTCAAGGCGATGCCGAATGCGCCGTTCATCACGGCCGTGATCTGCCTCGGATTTTTTACTTCTTCGCGCGTTGCCGTGCAGGTGTCTGCCGGCATCCAGGCTTTGCCACGTGGACAAACCCTCGCCGGTACCGCGCTCGGACTGACGCTGCCGCAGACTTATCGCCATGTGCTGTTGCCGATGGCGTTCCGGATTGTCTTGCCGCCGCTGACCAGCGAATTTCTCAACATCATCAAGAACAGTTCTGTCGCATTGACCATCGGCCTGATGGAATTGACTGCACGGGCACGTTCGATGTCCGAATTTTCGTTTCAGGTGTTCGAGGCATTCACGGCGGTGACGATTATTTACATCGTGGTCAATATTATCGTTGTCAACCTGATGGGCTTGCTTGAAAAGAAAGTCGCTGTACCCGGCTTCATTGTCGCCGGATCGGGAGGGCACTGACCATGTTTGCGAATTTCGACTTTAACGTCATTGAGCGGTCGTGGGTCTATCTGTTCCAGACCGGAATGGTGTTTACCCTGAAGCTGACAGCGATGGCCATGGCCGGCGGAATCGTACTGGGTACGCTGCTGGCGATGATGCGCTTGTCCAAGTACAAGGCGCTCTCCTTGCCAGCCACCACCTATGTCAACCTGATCCGGTCGATGCCGCTGATCCTGGTGATTTTCTGGTTTTACTTTCTGGTGCCTTACATCGGTGCCTGGCTTATCGGGTCACCGACGCCAATTCAGGTCGGCGCTTTTTCATCGTCGCTAATTACCTTCATTCTGTTTGAAGCGGCCTACTACTGCGAAATCATGCGTGCCGGTATCCAGTCAATCCCGCGCGGTCAGGTGTCCGCCGGCCGTGCGCTGGGCATGAACTACTGGCAAACCATGAGCAATATTGTTTTGCCTCAAGCCTTTCGCAACATGATCCCGTTGTTGCTGACGCAAACCATTGTGCTGTTCCAGGATGTCTCGCTGGTGTACGTGTTGTCGATTACTGACTTTGTAGGCGCAGCCTCGAAAATCGCCCAGCGCGACGGACGCCTGATCGAAATGTATCTGTTCGTCGCGGTCGTGTACTTCGTGATGTGCTTCGGCTTGTCGCTGCTGGTCAAGCAGTTGCAGAAACGGGTTGCCATCATTCGGTGACGTCCATTCCACCCGATATGCACGACGATTAAAAAATTAACGGAATCAGGAGAAATACATGATTGAACTCAAAGATGTCAGCAAGTGGTACGGCAAATTCCAGGTCCTCACCGACTGCACCACGAAAGTTGCCAAGGGCGATGTGGTGGTGG
>AEPR01000272.1 GCA_000195205.2 Oxalobacteraceae bacterium IMCC9480
ATGGTCTCTCGAAGTAGCCAACGTCATTACCAGAGCTGAAAAGAAATTCGGACTGACGGAAGCGCGCAGTACCGAGTTTGTTCACGCGTTGCAGCAGATGCACATTCAGGTCGATCCAAAAACCAGTGCGCACGCATTGGGAGATACCTTGCAGCTTGCAAGGCGCTATAACTTGTCGTCCTACGATGCGGCCTATCTTGAGCTCTCGCTGCGAGAGGGATTGCCGCTTGCTACGCTCGACGAGGGATTACTCAAAGCCGTAAAAAAATCTGGTGCAACAAGCTTCGTCCCAAGCTCTCAATAGCTTTTCAAATGGACCTATCAACCACGATGCAGAACAGTTCAGCCCAGATCAACCCGCTGCCGGAAAAAACCATTCGCACCGATCGCCTGATCCTGACCCCGCTGACGGTCGCGCACGCGGTGCCGATGTTCGAAGGATTACGTGACGCCAGCAGCTATGCGTTTCTGCCGGACGAGCCGTTTGAGGATGTCGCTGAACTGGCGGCCCGTTACGCAAGGCTGGAGCGCCGGTGCTCGCCGGATGGCAGGGAAGTGTGGTTGAACTGGGTGATCGGTATTGCTGGCACGCCCGGCTTGTGCGGTTACGTGCAGTTCACGGTGCAGCCATACGCGCAACGCGCACTGGTCGCGTACTTCGTGTTTGCCGCGCATCGCCAGCAAGGGATCGCGCGCGAAGCGGTGGCTGCCGCACTGTCTGAAGTCATCGCGCATTTCCGGCTGGCGCATGTGGATGCCGAGATCGATACCCGCAACGCTGCCTCGATTGCGCTGGTCGAACGGTTGGGATTCGCGCGCCTGCGCCTGGTGCCGAACGCGGACCGGTTCAAGGGGGCGGTGAGCGATGAGGTGCACTATGCGTATTTTGCCGCTGCTGAGCCGACGCATACCGGGCAGATTTAATTTAGATCATTCAGCGCGTAACAGGTACTGCGTCCACCCGCATCCGACTTCCTCAAGACCCCGCGCCCAAGCAAGTCGCTGATGTCTCGCAGCGCTGTATCCGGCGAACACTTTGCGATTGCTGCCCACTTGCTGCTGGTAAGCTTGCCGTCGAATCCATCCAGCATCCGGTTCACCAGCTTTACTTGTCGTTCATTGAGCGATGCGGTGGGCCAGCGTTGCCAGAAGCGTGTTCGCGTGAGCACCGTATCGAGCGTGAGTTGCGCCTGATCGATCGCCCGGTGCAAGGTGTCGAGGAACCAGTCCAGCCATTCAGTCACATCAAGATTACCTTTTTGCGTCCTTTCGAGAATGGCGTAGTAGGCCTTGCGTTCACGCTGGATTTGGGCCGACACACTGTAAAAACGCTGCGGGCTGGCATCAGCCCGGGCAAGAAACAGATCTCCGATCGCGCGTGCGATGCGGCCGTTGCCGTCGTCAAACGGATGCAAGG
>AEPR01000271.1 GCA_000195205.2 Oxalobacteraceae bacterium IMCC9480
TTCGACAAGCTCAGGACGAACGGTTTTTAGCGGTAGGGACGACAAACAAAGCAATACCGTCCCCGCCAACAAAGCACGTTACTGATAACCCTTGGGGAACGGATTCGGCTCGATCAGCTCCGACTCGTAGACCACCTTGAACTGGCCGTCTTTTTGTGCCTGACCAATCCGGGTCTTGCTCCACAGGTGATGGTTTTCATGAACCTTGACGTAGCCTTCCGGCGCGTTCTTCAGCTCCAGTCCGGCCGAGGCGGCGATGACTTTGTCGACATCGAAACTGCCGGCTTTCTCGACCGCGGCTTTCCACAACCATGGTCCGAGATAAGCCGCCTGGGTCACGTCGCCCATCACGGCATTGGCACCGTATTTGGCCTTGAAGTCCGCAACAAATTTCTTGTTGTTCGGGTTCTCGAGACTCTGGAAATACTTCATCGAGGCATAGAAGCCTTCAACGTTTTCGCCACCGATACCGAGCATTTCATCTTCCGTGACCGAGATCGTCAGCAGGGTCTGGGTCTTGGCGGTGACGCCGGCGGCTTTGAGTTGCTTGTAGAACGCGACATTGCTGCCACCGACGACGTCAGTGAAAATCACGTCCGGTTTTTTCAGCTTGATCTTGTTGATCAGCGAGCCGAACTGGGTGTTGCCGAGCGGGTAGTACTCTTCGCCGACGACCGAACCCTTGATCACGTTCTCGATATGTTTGCGTGCAATTTTATTGGACGTGCGTGGCCAGATGTAGTCGGAGCCGACCAGGAAAAAGGTCTTGGCTTTCTTTTCCTTGGCGATCCAGTCCAGACCTGCCAGCACTTGCTGGGTGGCTTCCTGGCCGGTGTAGAACACGTTCTTCGATTGCTCGAGGCCTTCGTAGAAAGTCGGGTAGTACAACAGGCCGTTTTCTTTTTCGAAGACTGGCAACACGGCCTTGCGGGAGGCCGAAGTCCAGCATCCGAAGACGGTGGCAACGCGGTCGCTGACCAGCAGCTTCTTGGCTTTTTCGGCGAAGGTCGGCCAGTCGCTGGCGCCGTCTTCCTGGATGATCTTGATCTTGCGGCCGAGGATGCCGCCCATCGCATTGATCTGGTCGATCGCCAGGCGCTCGGCCTGGATCGAACCGGTTTCACTGATGGCCATCGTGCCGGTCGCCGAGTGCAACTGGCCAACCGTGACTTCGGTATCGGTGATGGCCAGCTTGGTCGTGTTGATTTTCGAGGTTGCCGGGGATTGGGCAAAGCCCATCACCGGGAAGGCCAGCGTAGAGGCAACAGCCAGGCCCATGAGGACCTTGCGACGCTGCGCCGACTTGATATCGGCAGGGGAACGAGGTGACATGCAGTGCTCCTTTCAGATTGTGATGCGGCGGGAAATGCGCTGGCGAACCGGTTTCAGCCCTGTCGGGTGTTGCCTGTCTGGAAACCTGTTTGCCTTGAGACGTAGATTAGGAGTTGCGCTGCAGTGCATCAATACGTCGTTTGACGTAAGTGCCGTGATGGGTGGAGTACGTAGCGTGTTGTGTATTGGCGTTTTTCAAATGTCCCAATTTAGCCAAAATCAAATGTCCAAAAATGAAAGCCCGCCAAGCTGGGGTTTTTTGACGAAGGCGAAGTCCAACCATGTCCCACCTACGCACATTCAGGCTGACGATGAAGGACATCGATCGCATTCGGCTCATCGAAGCCGTTTCCAATAAAGAGATGCGTGCCACATCGGTCTAACAAGCCCGAAACCGGCGCCATCGTCGACAACAAGCGGCTTGGTCGCGTACTGCAAGTCGCCCAAGTGGTTCGACAGCAGCGTGACATCCGCCGGGATGCCCGGCCCCGGCGCGCACCAACCAAGGTGCTGCCCCCGTCCAACTCAAGACGGAGGAAGGCAAGAAAGTGCAGCGCAAAATCACCTGATTTCAGCACGCCGTGCGACCAAACTGGAACGGAAAATTTATGAGCAAGGATTCTGAAACACTTCGTAAGGAACTGGCTGCACTGGCAGCCAAACCGGAAAGCGAAATCAATTTTTCTGATCTTCCGCCAACGACGGAGCAGGACTGGCACGATGCCGTGCGCGGGCAATTTTATCGTCCGCTGAAACAGCAGTTGACGGTGCGCATTGATGTCGATGTCCTGGAATGGCTCAAAAGTGAAGGCAAAGGATATCAAGGCCGCCTCAACACGATTTTGCGCACGGCCATGCTCGCCAAAGCCCGACATAGGTAAAGTGTCGGCACAGCCCGGATGGAAGAGGGACGCGACATGCCTTGTCCATGGTAGTGAAGGGAACTGCTATGGCAGGATCGTCAACCCCGGCATCTGCCGCTGCAGTTCAAGGATGGCCATCGGAGAAATCAAATGGCAATTGCGGATGTGCAGTTTTTCGAGTGCAGGGAAATGCGCGATCCGGCGCAATGCGCCATCCGTCAGGTAGCCACAGTCGGTCAGATCCAGCGTCTTCAGCGCAGGCAGCGCTTGCAAGTGAGCCAGTCCGGCGTCGTTGATGCGGCCGCACCCGACCAGACGCAAGGTCTGCAACTTGCTCAGTGACTGAAAATGCCGGAGATCGTCGCCGGTCACGCCCGAACAACGGGACAGATCCAGCGTTTCCAGTGCGGTCTGCCGTCCCAATGCGGGAAGTGCATCCCCGACCACCCCGCGACAGGAGCGCAGATCAAGCGATACCAGCGCGGGCGACGTCGCCAGCTGCGCCAGGCCTGGCTCCGTCAGTGCTCTGCAGTGTTGCAACACCAACTGCTGCAACGAACCCTGCGCAAACAAGGCTTGCAAGGGGGCATCTGACAGCGGGGTGCCACTCGCATTGAGCGTTTGCAATTGCGTCAGTTGCGGCAGGCAAGTCGCCAGCGCGTCTCGCGTGAGGGCCACGCAGTGCGTGATTTCGAGCTGCTGCAAATCGTGCATGCCCGCGACCGCAGCCAGACCGGCATCGCTGAAGCGGCGGCAAAATCCGGCGTTCAAGGACTTCATGACCGCGAAATCTCCCAGCGTGGCACCGGTGACCAGGCGGCAGGAATGCACATCAAGATGCTGCAACGACCGCAATGCCGACAATCCCCGCAGACCGGCATCGGTGACCTGCTGGCAGCCGGACAAGTCCAGGTGCTGCAGCGTGCTGGCCAAGGGCAGGTGGGCCACGCCCGCATCTGTGAGTTGCTGACACGAGGACAGGTTCAGCTGCTGCAAATCCGGTAGTTTGGCAAGATGGACCAGATTGGCTTCCGCGATCGTGGTGCAAGCAGTCAGGTCGAGCACCTGCAGCGCCGGCATCTGCGGCCAGTCCTCCAGTCCGGAACCGCTAAAACCGCTGCTGCCATTGAGGCTCAGATGGCGCAACTGCAGCAGCGGACGCAGGCTCGCCAGTTCGTCATCCGTCATATTGCGGCGCAGGCTTATCTCGAGATGCTGCAGGTTGGCCTGATTGGCCACTGCTTCCAGTGCTGCCGGGGTGATGCCCTGACAGCGTTGCAGGGTCAGGTGCCGCAACTGCGGCATCTGCGCCAGCGCAGCACCGCTGGCGTCGCGCTGCTCGGCCAGCTCAAGGGTATGCAACGCTGGCAGCGCTGCCAGGGTGGCCAGCCCGGCATCCGTGACCTGAATACACGAGCGCAAGTCCACGTGTTCCAACGACAGCAAGCCCGCCAGATGCGCCAGGCCGGCATCGGTCAGACGGGTATTGCCGCTTAACTCGAGCCGCCGCACTGACCCCTGGTTTTGCCCCAGACCTTGCTGAAGAAGCTGCAGATGCGCATCGGTGAACTGGCCATCGGTCAGCTTGATGTGTTCGATGCCGCCGGCCTGGAAGGCCGCCAATGCGGGCGCGAGGTGCATTGGGGTGTCAACCATGACGCGGCGGGTGGCTTCGGCACCTGCCGTCCTGAAATCCCGTGATACCAGCCTGAAATTGCCCCGATCACCGACACCCAGGTGACGGGCAACGCGCACCAGAACCTCGGGGGGCAGATCGGATAGCTGTAATTGCACTTGCATGACATTGCCGGCTGGCATGGGCAAGCGTGATGGGCCGGCGGCAGCCAATGGCTGATCGGGTACGCCTGATGGCGCTGCTTCACGACTCGATGATGATGATGACGAAGCCGAAGCCGACACCGGCACACCGGCCGGTTCCCGCACGCTGGCAACGGCCGACGGCGATTCATTTCCTGCTACCTCTGACGCGCGTACGCACGGCATTTTTCTGATCATGTTGCCCATGTTGATTTCTCGATGTAGTTAAACTCGCCATGGGTAGCCGATCCGGCGATAAGGTTCCGTGCATGCGCACCACGCCAAGGCAAACACCCTCCATTGCAGTGCGCCGCCATCCCGATGTCACACAAAAGCCTGCGCCACAAGGTCGCATCCGCTGGTTTAAAACTTGCTAGGACCAGTTGCCCCTTGTCCCCTTCCGCCGGAGAACCCAGTGCCTACGGCCGCCCCCCAACGCATCATCAAGATCCGCCGCGACTACAACACCCTCGTCGCCAATGAAACGCTGGAAGACTACGCGTTGCGCTTCACGCCGCGCGCGTTTCGCAAGTGGTCCGAGTTCAGCCTGGCCAATACCGCGATGGGGGCCGTGTCTTTCCTCGCGCTTGAAGCGATAGGCGGCGCGATCACGCTGAGCTACGGATTTTCGAATGCGTTCTGGGCCATCCTGTGCGTGTCGGTGCTGATCTTCCTGACTGGTCTGCCGATCAGTTATTACGCCGCCAGATACGGCGTCGACATGGACCTGCTGACGCGCGGTGCCGGCTTCGGCTACATCGGCTCGACCATCACGTCGCTGATCTATGCGTCGTTCACCTTCATTTTCTTTGCGCTCGAAGCATCGATCATGGCGCAGGCGGTGCAGCTGTATTTCGGCTTGCCGCTGGCGCTCGGCTACATTGCCTGTTCGCTGGTGATCATCCCGATGGTGGCCTGGGGCATCACCTGGATCAGTCGTCTGCAGCTCTGGACCCAGCCCATCTGGATCGTGCTGCTGGTGCTGCCGTATGTGTGCGTGCTCTACAAGGAACCGACCGCCCTGACCGACCTGATGCATTTTTCCGGCCGCGCCGAAGGTGGCGCTTCGTTCAACCTGGCCCTGTTCGGTGCCGCCACGGCGGTGGCCTTTGCGCTGATCGCGCAGATCGGCGAGCAAGTCGACTTCCTGCGTTTCCTGCCCGAAAAAACCCCGGCCAACCGGGTGCGCTGGTGGTCCGCCCTGCTGCTGGCCGGACCCGGCTGGATCGTGCTCGGCGCGGCCAAAATGCTGGGCGGTGCGCTGCTGGCCTACCTCGCAATCCAGCATCTGGTGCCGATGGATCAGGCCATCGAACCGACCCGGATGTACCTGGTCGCGTTCGGCTACGTGTTCTCGAATCCGGCCTGGGCGCTGGCCGCGGTGACGCTGTTCGTCGTGGTCTCGCAGGTCAAGATCAACGTCACGAATGCGTATGCCGGATCGCTGGCCTGGTCGAATTTTTTTGCGCGGCTCACGCACAGCCATCCGGGTCGCGTGGTCTGGCTGGTGTTCAATGTGCTCATCGCCATCCTGCTCATGGAGCTGGGCGTCTTCGAGGCGCTCGAGCAGGTGCTGGGAATGTATTCGCTGGTGCCGATTTCATGGATCGGTGCGGTGGTCGCCGACCTGGTCATCAACAAGCCGCTCGGCCTGAGTCCGCCGCATATCGAGTTCAAGCGCGCGCATCTGTACGACATCAATCCGGTCGGCGTCGGTGCAATGCTGGGCGCGACGCTGCTGTCGGCGCTGGCGATAGCGGGCCTGTTCGGCGGACTGCCGCAGGCCCTCGCCCCGTTCATTGCGCTGGGCAGCGCGCTGCTACTGGCACCGCTGATCGCCCTTGCCACGCGCGGGCGCTACTACATTGCGCGCGCCGATACGCTGCCGCGCGACGGGCTGGTCACGCGTTGCTGCGTGGTCTGCGAGAACACCTTCGAGACCGAAGACATGGCGCACTGCCCGGCCTATCAGGGCGCGATCTGTTCGCTGTGCTGCACGCTCGACGTGCGCTGCAACGATCGCTGCAAGGTCGATGCGCGCGTGCCCGAGCAGCTGATGGCGGTGCTACCGGTCAAGCTGGCAACCCGTTTGCAAACCCGCCTGAGCCGCTACCTGCTGCTGCTCGGCCTGCTCGGCAGCGGGCTGGCGCTGCTGTTGTGGCTGTTGTACGCGCAGCAGTTGACGACGCTGTCATCGGTCGCCGGACAGGATCAGCTCGGCGGAATTTTTCTGAAACTGTTCGGCAGTTTGCTGCTGCTGACCGGAGTCGGCGTCTGGTGGCTGG
>AEPR01000270.1 GCA_000195205.2 Oxalobacteraceae bacterium IMCC9480
TTTAATTCCTTTTTCCACGAACCGCCAGAACCAATGAGCTTCCTCACACTTGATCTCAATTTGCTGCGCGTTTTCGATGCCGTGATGAGCGAACGCAATCTCACACGTGCAGCAAATCGACTTGCCATGACGCAACCGGCGGTATCCAACGCCCTCAAACGATTGCGTGATTCTGTAGGAGATGAATTGCTGATCCGGACTGCCCATGGTGTAAAGCCAACGCCTCATGCAGATGAGTTGTGGCCTGCAGTGCGACGGGCTCTGTCTGATCTGGAAGCGGCCATGGCACCACAAAGTTTTGACGTAACAACTACGCAAGCGACTTTTCGTATGGCAATGGCCGATGCAACGGCAGCGCTTTGGCTGCCTTCCTTGGTCCGTTCCATTGAGCGCGATGCGCCACGTGTAAATGTCCGAATGGTGCCATTGACAACGCGCGAGCCAAGACCAATGCTCTTGCGTGGAGACATCGACTTGGCAATTGGATTTTTCCCTGGTGTTGTCGCACAGCTGGCGGGTGAGCCAGATACACCGATTCGCCATGAATTACTGTATTCAGGACAATATGCCTGTGTAATGCGCAAACAGCATCCGCTGGCAAAAAAAGAACTAACGCTCGATTCGTATTGCGCAGCGAATCATTTGCTCGTGAGTTTTTCAGGCCGGGCTCACGGAATTGTCAGTGACACCTTGACGCAACTAGGCCGGGAGCGCCGCATCTTATTGACCGTAAACCATTTTTTTACTGCAGGGCGGGTGGTGGCTAATTCCGACCTGCTTACCGTTATTCCCCGCCATCTGATTGCTTCAACCGGTATGACCGGCGAGCTGATAGCAAAGGAATTGCCGTTTGACTTGCCGCAAGTCCAGGTCGACATGCTGTGGCACGAACGCGATGCCCGCAGTCCGGCTCACAAATGGTTGCGCGAACATATGACGACAATTACTGATGAGTCGTTTGTGCGAGACACGGTAAGACGTTAATACCAATTAACGGATCGGCAGCTTGGTCGTATTCTTGACTTCTTCCATCACTGCATAGGTATGCGTTTCGCGAACACCTTTCAGCTGCAACAATGACTTCCCAAGAAATTCTCGGTAAGCATTCATATCGCACACTCTGGCCTTCACCAGGTAATCGAAACCACCTGCCACCATGTGGCATTCAAGTACTTCCGGAATGATCTGGACGCTACGTTTGAACGCGTCAAAGACTTCGGGCGTCGTCCTGTCAAGCACCACTTCAATAAACACCAGTAACGAGACATCCAGCAACTGCGGGTTCAATTGTGCGGTGTACCCCAGGATATAACCGCCTTCTTGCAATTTACGTACTCGCTCGAGGCAAGCTGCCGGTGACAGGTTGACGCGCGCCGATAGCTCGACATTGCTTATGCGACCATCGTTTTGCAGTTCGTTTAGTATTTTTTTGCTTATTTTGTCTAGCATTAAAAATCTCAGGTAAGAATTTTATTTGGTTAAATTTTCTCACCAAACATAAAATTTTGATAGTAGTTAGTAATACCAGAATTAATGCAGGATGTTCACACATACAATCAAATATCAGGCATCGGGCGATAGTTGGTCAAGATCTGCATCGTTGCCATTCCATTCACTCATTTTGCAATATCGAGAAACCATGCCCCCTTCCGTCATATTTACTGATTCCGCATTTTCTGCATTACATGCCGAAATGCATGCTCCCACCTCGGTATTGCGTGAAAAAATCACGGCTGCATACCGACTTGATGAACGACAAGCGGTTAGCTCACTGATAGAACAGATGGGCAAGGATACCGCATTGCAGGACCACACTACGGCACTGGCAAAACAGCTTGTCGTTGCCGTTCGGGAGAAGCGTACGCGAGCTTCTGGAGTTGATGCATTGATGCATGAATTTTCACTATCATCAGATGAGGGAATTGCCCTGATGTGCCTGGCAGAAGCCTTGTTGCGCATTCCAGACCATCAAACTGCTGACCGCTTAATTGCAGATAAGATCAGTCGCGGCGACTGGCGAAAACACTTGGGAGTGTCACCTTCCCTGTTCGTCAATGCTGCTACCTGGGGATTGCTGGTTACAGGGAAACTCGTTAGTAGTAATAGCGAACAAGGTCTTGGATCGGCATTGACGCGCCTGATTGCAAAAGGTGGCGAGCCACTGATACGAAAGGGCGTCGATCTGGCGATGCGCATGCTGGGTAATCAATTCGTAACGGGCCAAACTATTGATGACGCCTTGGCAAATAGCCGTGAAAACGAAGCACGAGGTTATCTTTATTCGTATGACATGCTGGGTGAGGCTGCGCTGACAGCGGAGGATGCCGACAAATACATGTTGTCCTACGAAAACGCTATTCATGCGATTGGTCGGGCATCTGCAGGAAGAGGAATACGAAACGGACCAGGAATTTCGGTAAAGTTGTCCGCCTTGCATCCACGCTATTCAAGGGCCCAGCACAACCGGGTCATGACCGAATTGCTACCTCGTTTACAAAGCCTGTTACAGCTAGCAAAAACCTACGATATCGGCTTGAACATTGATGCGGAAGAAGCCGATCGACTGGAGCTCTCGCTCGATCTGATGGAAGCACTGGTCCGTGATCCGGAATTGGCGGGCTACGATGGAATCGGCTTCGTGGTCCAGGCCTATCAGAAACGCTGTCCCTTCGTGATCGATTTCCTGATTGATCTGGCACGCAGTAATGGACGGAAGTTGATGGTAAGACTAGTTAAAGGTGCTTACTGGGATGCGGAAATCAAACGGGCACAAGTGGATGGCATGCCCGGCTATCCGGTCTACACGCGCAAGGTTTATACCGACGTGTCCTATTTGGTATGTGCCGAAAAATTGCTTGGAGCAACAGATGTGTTGTATCCGCAATTTGCTACGCATAATGCACATACGCTTTCAGCAATTTATACATCGGCAAAGAACCGCGGCATATCCGATTACGAATTCCAGTGCCTGCATGGTATGGGCGAAACGCTGTATGACCAGGTGGTTGGCAAAGACAAGCTCGACAAACCCTGCCGTATTTACGCACCTGTAGGTTCGCATCAGACATTACTGGCCTACCTGGTGCGTCGCTTGCTGGAAAACGGCGCGAACTCTTCCTTCGTCAACCAGATTGTTGATGCCAAGGTGGCGGTAGAAACGCTGGTAGCTGACCCGGTCGACGGCGCGCGACTACTGGCAGGTGTTCCGCACGGTAGCATTGCTCTGCCCCGTGCCATGTTTGGCAGCGAACGTCCGAATTCAACCGGTATCGACCTGAGCAACGAGCAAGAACTGGCAGAGACGGACAACGCTTTCACCCGCTTCGGTCCAATGCAATGGCACGCACATCCCCTGCTGGCTGGGGATGTCGCCGTCAGCGACAGCAAACCACTGCCGGTTAATAGTCCCGCTGATCGATGTGACCAGGTTGGTTCCGTAATGGAAGCCAACCAAGCTGATGGCGATACCGCCCTCAACGCAGCATGCGCGTATGCGACTACCTGGCAAAACGTATCGCCGTCCGATCGTGCTGTTATTCTCTTCCGCGCTGCTGATCTATTCGAATTG
>AEPR01000269.1 GCA_000195205.2 Oxalobacteraceae bacterium IMCC9480
ATCGCGATGATTTTCCAGGATCCGATGACCAGCCTCAATCCGTGTTTCACGGTGGCCTATCAGCTGATCGAAACCTTGCGCGTGCATCAGGGCGGCAGCAATGCAGTGATGCGTGCCAAGGCGCTGGAGCTGTTGCAGCAAGTCGATATTCCGGACCCCGAACGCCGCCTCGATGCGTATCCGCACCAGCTCTCCGGCGGCATGAGCCAGCGCGTGATGGTGGCCATGGCAATCGCCTGCAATCCGCGCCTGCTGATCGCCGACGAGCCAACCACCGCGCTCGATGTCACCGTGCAATCGCAGATGCTGGAATTGCTGCTGCAGTTGCAGCGCGACCGTGGCATGGCATTGATGCTGATCACCCATGACCTGAGCGTGATCGCGCAGACCGCACAGCGGGTCGTCGTGATGTATGCCGGACAGGTCTTCGAGACCGGCCGCGTGCCTGAGATTTTCAGTGCGCCGCGCCATCCGTACACGCAGGCGTTGCTGGCAGCGCTGCCCGAACACAATATCGGCCGTGCGCGCTTGCAGACCATTCCCGGCGTCGTGCCGGGCCAGTACGACCGGCCCGACGGCTGCCTACTCAGCCCGCGCTGCGCCTACGCAACCGCCTTATGCCGCACGCAGCGGCCGGAGCTGACGGGTCCGGCTGAGGCGCAAGTGCGCTGCCATTTTCCGCTGGACGCCAGCGGCCGGCCCACCAATAACTGGCACAAGGAAGAGGTCGCACCATGACAGATGCCGTGGCACTGCTCGAAGCAAAAAACCTGGCCAGGCATTACCCGGTATCACAAGGTTTCCTGAGGCCGAAAGCCTGGGCGCGTGCGCTCGACGGCGTGTCGTTCACGCTGGTGGCCGGCAAGACGCTGGCCGTGGTCGGCGAGTCCGGTTGCGGCAAGTCGACGCTGGCGCGCCAGATCACGATGATCGAACCGCCCAGCGGCGGCGAGTTGTGGATGGATGGTGCCAACGTCGCCACGGCCGATCGCGCCACGCTCAAGCGCGTGCGCCCGCTGGTGCAGATGGTGTTTCAGAATCCGTATGCCAGCCTCAATCCGCGCAAGAAAGTCGGCGCCATGCTGGCCGAACCGCTCGAGATCAATACCCGTCTGAACAAGGCTGAACGCACGGCCAAGGCGCTATCGATGATGGAGCAGGTCGGCTTGCGGCCCGAGCATATCAACCGTTATCCGCACATGTTTTCCGGCGGCCAGCGCCAGCGCATTGCGATTGCGCGCGCCCTGATGCTGGATCCGAAAGTGATTGTTGCCGATGAGCCGGTGTCGGCGCTGGATGTCTCGATCCAGGCGCAAGTGCTGAACCTGCTGATGGATTTGCAGCAAGCCAGCGGCGTGGCCTACCTGTTCATTTCCCACAATCTGGCAGTGGTCGAACATATCGCTGATGACGTGATGGTGATGTATCTGGGCAAGACCGTGGAGCACGGCAGCAAGGAAACTATTTTTGCCCGTCCGCTGCATCCGTACACGCGCGCTTTGCTGGCCAGTACGCCGCGCATCGATCCGGCACAGCGCCAGGAAAAAATCATTCTTACGGGAGAGTTGCCGTCACCGATAGCGCCGCCGCCCGGCTGCGCCTTCAATACCCGCTGCCCGTTTGCACAGGAGCGCTGCCGCGTCGAAGTCCCTGCGCTGACAGCGTTCGATGGCCGTCTGGTGGCGTGCCATCGGGTTGCCGAGATCAGCTAGCGCGTTGCTGCCGTCGGGCGTCAGTCGCCGAACAGATCATCCTCGCCGGTTCTTTTTTCGCGCGCTTCTTCGATCATGCGGCGGTCCTTGATACGTTTGCGGATGATGATCGCATGCTGTTCGGCGGTCATCGGTGGCGCAGTCATGATTTCTTTGAGCTGCGCGGTGTTGGTGTAGTTGTTCTTATTGAGATGGTTCAATTCAAAGACTCCATTGAAAGTCGATCTGCAATAATTGCCCGCCTGGCTGCAGCGGGAGTCACTTCGTCAGCCTGTCCGTTTGCCTGCATTGGCCGGGGAATTTTTTGGACCGGCCTATTCTGCCACAAAGAACAGCACCAATACTGCGCCATTGCAGCGTGACGATTGGTGGCCGGTTATTGCTCTCTGGTACTCAGGCAGCGCCTGAAATTGCCGCGCTGCGCCTCCTCCGCTATCCACACCATTCCTCAGGTCAATTTTCTTTTGATTGAAAATAGTTTGCGCCGCAGTCAATTGCAGGCAAAAGAATTGCACGCAATCTTTTGCCTGCGTCAATGCCAGCCCCCTATCCGTGAATTATAAAATGCGTAATACTCGTCACGTTTGCGTAAAGACAGGCAAAGTCCGGTTGGCGTGGCATGAGCACTTTTCCACGCGATCATCCGGCATGTATTGCCACCATCACCCCTTTTGGAGAATTCAATGAATGAAGTCGTCATCGTCGCAGCCCTCAGAACAGCGGTTGGTAAATTCGGCGGCACGCTGGCCAAAGTTTCTGCCGTCGACCTGGGCGCGCATGTGATCAAGGGCTTGCTGGCACAGACCGGCATCGATCCGCGGCTGGTCAGCGAAGTCATCATGGGACAAGTACTGGCCGCCGGTTGCGGACAGAATCCGGCGCGCCAGGCGCTGATTCATGCCGGCCTGCCCGACATGGTGCCGGGCATGACCATCAACAAGGTCTGCGGCAGCGGCCTCAAGGCCACGCATCTTGCCGCCCAGGCGATCTTCTGCGGCGACGCCGACATCATCATCGCCGGTGGCCAGGAAAACATGAGCGCGTCGCCGCATGTGCTCAACGGTTCGCGCGACGGGTTCCGCATGGGGGACGCAAAGCTGGTCGACACGATGATCGTCGATGGTTTGTGGGATGCCTTCAATCAGTACCACATGGGCACCACTGCCGAAAACGTCGCCAAAAAATACGAGATCACGCGCGCCGAGCAGGATGCCTTCGCGGTGGCTTCCCAAAACAAGGCCGAAGCTGCCCAGAAAGCCGGCAAGTTCAAGGATGAAATTTTGTCCCTCGAGATCGCCAGCAAGAAAGGCAACTTCCAGTTTGATGCCGATGAATACATCAAGGCCGGTGCCACGCTGGAATCACTGGCTGCGTTGCGTCCGGCTTTTGCCAAGGACGGCACCGTTACGGCCGGCAACGCGTCCGGCCTCAATGACGGCGCGGCTGCCGTGATGATGATGTCGGCCGCCAAAGCCAAGGAACTTGGCTTGACCCCGCTGGCCCGCATCAAGGCGTATTCGTCGGCCGGCATCGACCCGAGCATCATGGGCATGGGTCCGGTACCTGCCGCGCAGCTGTGCCTCAAAAAAGCCGGCTGGACGCACACCGATCTCGACCTGATGGAAATCAACGAAGCCTTCGCTGCCCAGGCCATTGCGGTCAACAAGCAGATGGGCTGGGATACCAGCAAGATCAATGTCAACGGTGGCGCGATTGCCCTGGGTCACCCGATTGGCGCGTCAGGTTGCCGCATTCTGGTGACGCTGATTCACGAAATGATCCGCCGCGATGCCAAGCGTGGCTTGGCCAGCCTGTGCATTGGTGGCGGTATGGGCGTGGCACTGGCGATTGAGCGTTAAGACTTCAGTCAGTTGCAATCCAGAACCTAATGGTTTTAAAACGTAAAACAACAGGAGACAAAAAATGGCACGTGTAGCACTGGTTACTGGCGG
>AEPR01000268.1 GCA_000195205.2 Oxalobacteraceae bacterium IMCC9480
CATGCCCGGGCTCGACAAGTTCGATCCCGCATCGCTCAATCGCATGGTCGAATAAGGCATCACCTGATGACTACCGAAGACAATCCGGACACCCTCGACCAGCTTGAAATCCGCGTGCTGGCGGTGCTGGCCGAAAAAGAAGCAACGACGCCGGACGCCTATCCGCTCTCGCTCAATGCGCTGACGAACGGCTGCAATCAATTGTCCAGCCGTGACCCGGTGATGACGCTGACGGACGCCGGCGTTCATGACGTATTACAACGACTGATGCAGCGCAAACTGGTGGCCGAAGTCAGTCAGGCCGGGGCGCGCGTCGCCAAGTTCGAGCACCGGATGCGGATCAAGTGGACGCTGGAAGCGGACAAGCTGGCGGTGCTGACGGTACTGATGCTGCGCGGAATACAGACAGCCGGTGAGCTACGCGCACGCTGTGAACGCCTGCATCCGTTCGGGTCTATCGAGCAGGTCGAGGTGTGCCTGCAATTTCTGATCGACAAATATCCACCGCTGGTGGCTAGGCTGGCACGTGGACGTTTTGCCCAGCTGCTGGCTGGTGAATCTTTCGTCGAGCAGCAGGAAATTGCCGGCGCTTTTTCGGGCAAGGTCAGGGCAGACAGCAGTGTCGACCGGCTCGCACAATTGGAAGCCGAAGTGGTCCGGTTGCGTGCCGGGTTTGATGACTTGTCGGCGCAGTTTGCGCTGTTCAAGCAGCAGTTCGATTAACGCCCGATAGCGGTGCCGGCGACGTCGTAACGACTCAGTTCACCGGTCGCATCAATACCCAGCCAGCCACCGCGCGCTGATTCGCCATCCACATCCCAGTCAGGCAATACATGACGTGTCCGTCCTTGCGCATCCAGATGCGTGGCAGGGCGGTGCGTGTGACCGTGAATCATCAGCGTCGTGTTCGTGGCATCAAAGAGCGCATCGATGGCTACCGGATTGACATCCATGATCTCAGCGGTTTTGGTGCTCTGTGCATCGCGACTTTGGGTGCGCATGCCAGCGATGATGGCCTTGCGGCGCGCCAGCGGCATCGCTAGGAAATCCTCTTGCCACTGCGCTTGCCGGACTTGATTGCGAAACGCGATATAGCCGGTGTCATCGGTGCACTGTGCATCACCGTGTGCCAGTACGAGCGATTTTCCGGCGACGTTGATCACGGTTCCATCGGGCAGCAAGGTCATGCCGGTGGCGCTGGCAAATCCGGGCCCGACCAGGAAATCGCGGTTGCCGGCCATCCAGAATAGCGCGGTGCCACGGTCGCTCAAGGCCCGCAGTTCCGTGACAATGCGCTGATGCAGTGGCGAGGCGATGTCATCATCGCCCGCCCAATATTCGAACAGATCACCCAGCAGATAGAGCCGGCGTGCGCGTGATGCATGGCGCTGCAGGAAGTCGATGAATGCCGCAACCGTCGCTGGCATGGCCTCTTGCAAATGGATGTCGGAAACAAAAAGCGCAACCGTTTCCGGTTGCGCCTTGTTCACTGTGTCAGTGGTGGTCACGCTTTGCAATGGAGCATTAGACCACGGTGACTTTTTCGATCACGACGTCTTCGACAGGGACGTCGGCGGACATGCCCGAGCGGCTGGTCTTGACGGCCTTGATCTTGTCGACGACATCGGCGCCTTCAACGACTTTACCGAATACGCAATAACCCCAGCCGTCCTGGCCTGGATAGTCGAGAAAGCTATTGTTCTTGATGTTGATGAAGAATTGCGCTGATGCGGAATGCGGGTCCGAAGTACGTGCCATTGCGACGCTGTACTCGACATTTTTCAAGCCATTCTTGGCTTCGTTTTCGACCGGTGCATTGGTCGATTTCTGTTTCATGCCTGGCTCGAAACCGCCGCCCTGGATCATGAAACCATCGATGACGCGATGGAAAATCGTGTTCGAGTAATGGCCTGCATTGACGTAGGCGAGGAAATTCTCGACGGTCTTTGGTGCTTTCTCTGCATCGAGTTCCAGCTTGATGTCGCCGTGGTTGGTGGTGATGATGACTGCCATGGATTTCCTCTTTGTGGTCTGAATGGGTGGGTGGAGATCAGTGCGCTTATTTGGCTAGCGTCGCACTTTCGATCACGATGGGTGTTTGCGGCACGTTCTGGTACATCGCCGCATCCTTGGTCGGCACGCGACGGATCTTGTCGACCACGTCCTGGCCTGCAACGACTTTGCCGAAGACCGCATAGCCGTAACCGTCACGGCCCGGGTAATCGAGCATGCCATTGTTGTTCACGTTAATGAAAAATTGCGCAGTCGCCGAATCCGGGTCGCCGGTCCGTGCCATTGCTACTGTATAGGCCTCGTTTTTCAAGCCATTGCTGCCTTCGTTCTTGATCGGCGCGCTGGTCTGCTTCTGATTCATGTTCTTGTCGAAGCCGCCGCCCTGAATCATGAAGCCATCAATGACGCGATGAAAAATCGTGCCCTTGTAGTGGCCGTTCTTGACGTATTTCAGGAAGTTGTCGACGGACGCCGGTGCTTTCTCGGCATTGAGTTCAAGCACGATGTCGCCCATGCTGGTCTTGAGTACGACCCGCGGTGCTTCGGCCGCGTGGGCGGTCAGTGTGCCGGCACCCAGCACCAGTGCGACTATCAGTCCGGTCAATTGCCTGCGTGTGTTGTGCATCTGAATTCCCTTAAAGAATGCCTTCATAGACGATTTTCCAGTGGCGGCCTTCCTTGGCCCAGTACTGGCGCTTACGTTGCGAGGTGTGTCGTTTGCCTGCGGTAGACGCTTGCGTGAAGGTACTGACAATCAAATCCTTGTGGCCCGGATACGCGAACATCGTCACATCCTGAAGCTTGATGGTCATGTCCTTGATGCCTGCCATCGCTTGCAGATGCTTGCCCGACCACACGGCCAGATCCTCGCCCAGTGCCGACTTGAATTGCGCCGAGTAGTTATTCATGAAGCGCGTGGTGTTCAGGCTTTCAAGGTCGCGACGCCATTCATCGAGCAAGCCGTCGGCGCTGTCGCGTTCTACCGTAAGCGCTTTTCTGCTGACGAATTCTACCTGTTCGCTGATGACGACAGGCGTCTTGCCCGGTTCGACCGAACGAAACAGCTTTTCGAGGTCGGGATTGGTCAGCACCACGCAACCGTCGGACGCCAGCGGTGGCCGGCTGTAGCTGGTCGATGGCGTGCCATGCAGCCAGATGCCGGAGCCGCTGCGTCCTTTCATGCGGTCCCACTCGTTCGGATAATTGATCGGGAGGGCGCCGGCACCGTAGAAATCGGGTAGCCGGTTGCGGCCTAACCGACCGGTGATGTAGTAGACGCCAACTGGCGTTTTCTGGTCGCCTTCCGTGAGCTTGTTGCTGCCCAGCTTGCCTTGCGTGATGTAGTAATCGGACAGCAGCTTGAGTTGACCGCGCGTGTTCTGATAGACGTAAAGCCGCGAACGTTTGGTGTCGACGACAAAGGCAAAGCGCTGGTCATCGCGCAGCTTCAGTAGTGCACGCGGTACCAGTTCCGGATCGGGGCGTTCGCGCAGCGAGTTCAGCCGCACCATCGCTTCTTCGCGCAAGTCATCAAGTTTTTCGCGGTCGCCTTTGGAGAGCGTCCCCAGACCGGTGACCGGACGCGTGTGCATCATCAGCAAGTCGCCGCGCACCAGTTGTGCCAGCAGAAAATTGGGGTAGGCAGCAACCAGCGCATCGGCCCTGAGCTGTGCCTGGCGCAAGTTATTGGCACCCAGGTCTTTGTAGATGGCAATTAGCTGCGAATCGGGGTCGGGCTTGCTTGCCAGTTGCGGCAGGACTGGCACGCGCGCTGCTGCCTGCGCGACTTGAACGGCTGCCAGCGACAGTGTCGCTAGCAGCGCGGGGATCAGGGAACGGCCAAGCAAATTTTTCAGAATCTTCACGTATTTCATCGAACCAACCATCAGCTACCTGTGCGCTCCTGCTTGATCAGCCATTTGCCGCCTTGCTTCGTCATGACCATCGTTTTTGGCGCATTCGAACGGACTTGCTTTGAGGTGTAAGCCTGCTGGAACTTTGCGGTTGCCGTCGACCCGTTGACTGTCACTTTCGGCGTCTCGATCTTGATGGTGATGTTGTCATTGCCTTTGATACGATCCTGCCGTTGCTGGACCCAGGCTTTGCGCGACAGCCCGTTGGTAGGCTCGAAATCACTGGCGTAGTAAGCAAGGTAGGCCTGGACATCCTCGGCGGCCCAGGCTTTAGCCCAGCTGTAGATCACGTTGGTAATTTCTTCCTGGTCGGCACTTACAACGGGTGCCTTGGCGACTGGTTTCGGTTCAGGTTTTGGCTTTGGTTCGACTTTCGCTTCTACCTTGGCGACTTCCACTTTCGGTGCTGGCTTCGGCTCCGGCTTGGCTTCTAATTTAGGTTCCGGCTTGGGGTCGAGTTTGGCGACAACAACGGGTGCAGGTGCCGGCTTCGCAGCAATCGCAGCAACTGGTGCCGGAGCGGCGACCGCGACGCCCGTTTTCGGATTTGTGCCACCGGTGTTGTTACCAACTAGCGTACGGACCATAGTCAGCTTGGTCTTGGCCGTGGTGTTGGCGGAATCAAGTTGCAGTGCCTTGTCATAGGCCTGACTGGCCAGCTTGGCATACACATCGCCCAGGTTTTCGTGGGCGGTAGAGTAGGTCGGGTTGGTGCGAATCGCCATTTCAAGAGAGGCACGCGCCTTGTCGTATTGCCCGCCGGCGGCAAACAGGACGGCGAGGTTGTTATACGGTTCCGGCAGTTCCGGGAAATCTTCAGTTAATTTGGTGAACACGACAATGGCTTCGCCGGGTTTGTTTTGCTCTGTGAGGATCACACCCTTCATGAAGCGCAACTGTTTGTCTCGTGGTGTTTGTATCAGCGCGGCATCCACTTTGGTGAGCGCTTCGCCGAACTGTCCAGCCCGGATCAGGGTACTGATATCGGCCATATTGTCGGCAAAAGCGGGAGGGGCGAAGAGTGCTGCAGAAAGTGCTGAAACGGCTAGGATTTTGCCGAAGCATGAGGTCAGGCGCGGCGGGAAGTACTGTCGGGGCGTGAGTGGCATGGTTTTTTTAGGTGATATACTTCGGCGGAAAGCAACATACTATCAAAATTAGCCAACTAAAAGGGTTTTGGTGAGCACGTTGTTTATTCACCTCGAGCAACGTTATAGGCTCGATTGCTGAACCCGACGCTCGCCATGCAACCTGTGTTTCCGAACCCTGAAATCCCCTATGACTTCCCTGAAAATCTACAACACGCTCGCGCGTGAAAAGCAGTTGTTTACGCCGATGGTCGCCGGCGAGGCGCGGATGTATGTCTGCGGCATGACGATCTACGACTACTGTCACATTGGCCACGGCCGCATGATGATGGCGTTCGATGTGGTCTACCGCTGGTTGCAGGTGTCCGGCTACAGCGTTACTTATGTGCGCAACATCACCGATATCGATGACAAAATCATCCGTCGCGCGGTCGAGAACAAGGAATCGATCTCCTCGTTGACCGAGCGCTTCATCGATGCCATGGCCTATGACACCGCCGCGCTCGGGATTTTGCCGCCCACGCATGCTCCACGCGCTACCCGCTACGTGCCGCAGATGCTGAACATGATTACGCGCTTGCAGGAAAAAGGCCTCGCCTACCAGGGCGATGATGGCGACGTCAATTATTCGGTTCGCGACTTCCCCGGTTACGGGAAGTTATCCGGCAAGTCGCTCGACGACTTGCGCGCCGGCGAGCGGGTTGATGTCAACACGGGCAAGCGCGATCCGCTCGACTTCGTGCTCTGGAAAGCCGCCAAAGACAGCGAGCCCGAGGATGCCAAATGGGCGTCGCCGTGGGGGCATGGCCGGCCCGGCTGGCATATCGAATGCTCGGCCATGGCGTGCGCGCTGCTCGGCGAGCAATTCGACATTCATGGCGGGGGCACCGACCTGCAATTTCCTCACCACGAAAACGAAATCGCCCAGTCCGAAGGCGCGAACGACAAACCGTTCGCCAATTACTGGCTGCATAACGGGCACGTGCGTATCGACAATGAAAAAATGTCGAAGTCGCTCGATAACTTCTTCCTGATCCGTGACGTGCTGGCCAAATACGATGCTGAAGTCTTGCGCTTTTTTATCCTGCGCGCGCATTACCGTAGTCCGCTCAATTACTCCGATACGCATCTCGACGATGCCCGCGTAGCACTGACCCGCTTGTACACCGCGCTCAAGGACGTGGCACCGTCGGAGGAAGAGCTGGACTGGGCTTCGCCTTATCCGCAGCGTTTTGCCGAAGCGATGGATGACGACTTCAACACGCCGCTTGCGCTGGCCGTTCTGTTCGACCTGGCCACTGAAATCAATCGCAGTGGCGATCCGGCGCTGGCTGCGCAATTGCGTGCCCTGGCTGCAGTGCTGGGTTTGCTCGAACGCAGCCCGCTGGAATTTCTCCAGGGTGCCCACGGGACAGTCGCCAGTGACGAAGACAACGCGTTGATCGCAGAAAAAATTGCCGCGCGTATTGCTGCCAAGATTGCCCGTGACTATGCGACGGCGGATCGTCTGCGCGATGAGTTGCTGGCTGCCGGTATCCTCCTGGAAGACAAACCGGGCAACATTACCGAATGGCGAAGGGCTTAAGCGGCATGGCAAATTTGATGGAAATGGCCGGTCAGCTAGGCGCGCCGGGTTATTGGGAAGATGCCAAGATTGAGCTGATGAAGCGTGACCGCATCATGCGCAAGCTGATTCCGCAATTCGGCGACGTGCACCTGACCGGACGCGGCGAGCCCTTCGTCACGCTGGCGCGCTCTATCATCGGCCAGCAGATTTCGGTCAAGTCGGCCGAAGCAGCATGGCAGCGCTTTCTGCTCGTCTGTCCGAAATCGACGCCGGCCCAGGTGGTCAAGGCGGGGGCTGCGGACTTGGCGGGTTGCGGATTGTCCAAACGCAAGGCGGACTACATCCTCGACCTCGCCGAGCACTTTAAAGCCAAGCGTGTTCACGCCGACAAATGGGCCGAGATGGACGACGAGGCAGTCATCGCCGAACTGATCCAGATCCGCGGCATCGGTCGCTGGACGGCAGAAATGTTCTTGATCTTTAACCTGCTGCGCCCCAATATCCTGCCGCTGGATGACGTTGGCTTGCTCAACGGCATCAGCCTGAATTATTTTTCCGGAGAACCCGTGTCGCGCAGCGATGCCCGCGAAGTGTCGGCCAACTGGGAGCCGTGGCGCACAGTGGCCACCTGGTACCTGTGGCGCAGCCTCGAACCGGTGCCTGTCGTCTACTGATGCTTTACTGGATTTTCCGATTTACCGCATGCCGTAATAAAAGGGGAGCACGATGACAAAAACAACTTTCCTGTCATTTGAAACACCGATCGCCGAACTGGATTCGAAGATCGAAGAATTGCGTTTCGTGCAGGATGATTCTGCTGTCGATATTTCGGAAGAAATCGACCGTTTGGCCAAGAAAAGCCAGCAACTGACCAAGGATATCTACGCCAAGCTGACGCCATGGCAAGTGTCACAGATCGCGCGTCATCCGCAGCGACCGTACACGATGGATTACGTCAACGAAATCTTTACCGACTTTCATGAACTGCATGGCGATCGCAGCTATGCCGATGACCTGTCGATTGTCGGCGGTCTGGCCCGCTTCAATGGCCAGGCCTGCATGGTGATCGGTCATCAGAAGGGCCGCGACACCAAGGAGCGCGCGCTGCGTAACTTTGGCATGCCGAAGCCCGAGGGCTATCGCAAGGCGCTGCGTCTGATGAAAGTGGCCGAGAAATTCGGCTTGCCGATCTTTACCTTTGTTGATACGCCCGGCGCGTTTCCCGGGATCGACGCGGAAGAGCGCGGCCAATCCGAAGCGATCGGCCACAACCTGTATGCGATGGCCGAGCTGAAGGTGCCGCTGATTGCCACCATCATCGGCGAAGGCGGTTCCGGCGGCGCGCTGGCAATTGCCGTTGGCGATGCGGTGCTGATGCTGCAATACGCGACGTATTCGGTGATTTCTCCCGAAGGCTGCGCTTCGATTTTATGGAAGACAGCCGAGCGGGCATCGGACGCTGCCGAAGCACTTGGACTGACGGCCCATCGCCTCAAAGCCATCAACCTGATCGACAAAATTGTCAACGAACCTCTGGGCGGTGCACACCGTGATCCGAAGCTGATGGCGTCGATGCTCAAGCGCGCACTGGCCGATACATTGCGCCAGTTCACCGGGATCAAAACCAAGGACCTGATCGCGGCGCGCCATGACAAGCTGATGAGCTATGGCAAGTTCAAGGAAATCGCTGCGCCGGAATGAGGGTGTAATTCGTCTTGAAAAATCAGCAAACACCTGGCATCGATGATGTCTTTGACCGTGCCCTCGCAGTAATCCGGGAGCGCGTCGTTTTTTCTGCGCCGGCAGCCGGCGACGCACTGGCGATTGCTTACAGCGGCGGACTTGATTCATCGGCGCTGCTGTATCTGGCGCACCGGCATGCACAAAAAAACGGCATCCGTCTGTTCGCCTTCCACGTCCATCATGGTCTCAGTGCCGACGCCGATGACTGGCTTCAACACTGCGCCGGCGAGTGCGCGCGTCTGGGCGTTACTTTTGCCGCGCAGCGCGTGCAACTCGCCGATACCGGCGTCAGTGGCATCGAAGCCGCTGCTCGCAGCAGTCGCTATGCCGCGCTAGGCGCGATGTGCCGCGCCCACGGTGTGCCCTTGCTGCTCACCGCCCATCATCAGGATGACCAGGCCGAAACCGTCTTGCTGCAATTGCTGCGCGGGTCCGGCGTCGCCGGTTTGTCGGGTATGGACACTGCCAATTGCGCGCCTGACCTGCTGGGCGACGCCGTATTGGTGATGGCGCGTCCGCTGCTGTCGTTCTCGCGGATGCAGCTCGCTACGCTCGTCGCCAAAGAAGGGATCACGCATGTCGATGATGCCTCCAACCTCGATACGCGCTATGCCCGCAATGCCCTGCGCCACGAAGTGATGCCGGCGCTGGCAAAATTTTTTCCCGGTTTTCAGCATCGGCTGGCACGGACCGCCAGCCATGCGCAATCGGCGCAACGACTGCTGATCGAGCTGGCCACGCAGGACCTCGCGCTGTGCGCCGCCGGCGATGCGCTCGACATCAGCCGCCTGCGCCTGCTCAGTCCCGATCGGGCCGACAATCTGCTGCGTTACTGGTTTGGTTCGCGCGGTGTCCGCATGCCGTCGACATCGTGGTTGCATGAGATGCGCACCCAGTTGTTCGAGGCCAAGCCTGACGCGCAGCTGTGCGTCACGCACGCCGATTGCCATATCCGGCGTCATCGTGATCACGTCTTCATTACACCGCACCGGATCGAGTTCGATCCTGAGGAATTGCCGGTGATCGGCTTTCGCTGGAGCGGTGAAGCGCAGCTGGATTTTCCTGACTTGAATGGTTCGTTGATGTTCGAGGCTGCAGAGCAGGGCGTTGCTGCCGACTGGCTGACCGGGCAGGCACTGGCGATCAGTTTGCGCAGCGGCGGCGAGCGACTCAAGCCGGCACCGAACCGCTCGACCCGTGCCCTCAAATATCACTATCAGGCCGGCAATGTTCCGGCCTGGGAACGCGAGCGATTGCCGGTCGTGCGGGTTGGAAAAAAGCTGCTGTTTGCGGCCGGCGTCGGTATGGACTGCCACCATTTCAGTAGCGCTGACGAGCCGCGCATTGCCTTGCGCTGGGTCTTCGCGGCGGATTGATGCCGCTGCAAGGCTTGTCATTTCACCTCGTAGCGGGTACAGTCGGCGACTCGTTTTTTGGTTTGTTTTCTTAACGCAAGCAGTTTTTTTCTACTATTCCTATGGCTTTGATCGTTCATAAATACGGTGGCACATCGATGGGCTCGACCGAGCGCATCAAGAATGTTGCCTTGCGCGTTGCCAAATGGCATGACGCGGGTTACCAGGTCGTCGTGGTTCCGTCGGCGATGTCCGGCGAAACCAATCGTTTGCTGGCCATGGCCAAAGAACTGATGCCGCAACCCGACCCGCGCGAAATGGACATGCTCGCGTCGACTGGCGAGCAGGTATCGGTAGCCTTGCTGGCGATGGCCTTGAAGGCGATCGGCAAAGATGCCGTTTCTTACGCCGGCTGGCAGGTCGCGATCAAGACTGACTCTGCCTTCACCAAGGCACGTATCCAGTCGATCGATGATGCCAAGGTCCGCAATGACCTTGATGCCGGTCGCATCGTGATCATCACCGGCTTTCAGGGTGTCGATTCCGACGGTAATATCGCGACGCTGGGCCGGGGTGGTTCGGACACGTCGGCGGTCGCCGTGGCGGTGGCCATGAAAGCCGAAGAATGCTTGATTTTCACTGACGTCGATGGGGTTTACACGACCGATCCGCGCGTGGTGACCGACGCGCGCCGGCTCAAGACCGTGACCTTCGAAGAGATGCTGGAAATGGCCTCGCTCGGATCGAAAGTCCTTCAGATCCGTTCGGTCGAATTTGCCGGTAATTACAAGATGCCAACCCGGGTGCTGTCGTCGATGACTGACCCGATGCTGCCGCTGGAGATCGAAGCCCGCTCCGGTACCCTGATTTCGTTTGAGGAAGACACAAATATGGAACACGCCGCCATCACCGGTATCGCCTTCAACCGCGATGAAGCCAAGATCACCGTGCTGGGTGTCCCGGATCGTCCGGGTATTGCCTACCAGATCCTGGGTCCTGTTGCCGATGCCAACATCGAAGTCGACATGATCATCCAGAACCAGTCCGTCGCCGGCAAGACCGACTTCACTTTCACCGTGGCGCGCGGCGAATACCAGCGCTCGATGGAAGTGCTCAATGGCAGCGTCAAGGAACATATCGGTGCCGGCAGCATCGCCGGCGATGCCAAGGTTTCGAAGGTGTCGGTGGTCGGTGTCGGCATGCGCAGCCATGTCGGTATTGCCTCCCAAATGTTCCGGACCTTGTCGGAAGAGGGCATCAATATCCTGATGATCTCGACGTCCGAAATCAAGATCTCGGTACTGATCGATGAAAAATACATGGAGCTTGCCGTACGGGCTCTGCACAAGGCCTTTGAACTCGAAAGCGCCTGAAATGTTTGATTGACCAAGCAGGCTCGAATAGCTATGATTCGAGGCTTGCTGAAATGAGTCATGCGACTTGTTAAAGCGTGGAGACGTGGCCGAGTGGCCGAAGGCACATCCCTGCTAAGGATGCATACGGCTTATACCTGTATCGTGAGTTCGAATCTCACCGTCTCCGCCAGATTGAAAAGAAAAAGCCCTTGGAAACAAGGGCTTTTTTTTGCGTGCGATATTGTTTTGAATTGGATTGTATTGGATTGCGCGTTAATAATATTTTTTAATCTAAAATATTTTTTAAATTATTTTTGGTGAAAAAATACTTTATTCGTTAAATTGGTTGATATTATCCTGAGTGCGTGATCCCTCTGCGGATGACGTGCCTTGTTCAATAACAGGAGATCAAATGTCTATCGCCCAACGTCTGTATGCATTGATTTTTGCGGCAGTCGCCGGCCTGGTAGGCATCAGCTGTGTTGGTCTGTATCAACTACAGAGTGTTTATACGGCAGCCAATTATGCCAACGCCAATACGATACCGAGCTTCAGACTGATTGATGGCGCTTATGCGGAAGTATCGGATTTACGGGCTAAGTTTTGGCAGTATCTCGTGCTACGTGATCCGGCTCAGCGCAATGAGGTAGCCGCGCGGATGGTCGTCCTTCAATCCAAGGCATCCGAGGCTTTTGCCGCTTTTGAGCGAGACTTTATTTCCGATGACAAGGATCGTCAGTTACTGCAAGCAAGTCTTGCCAATCTGGCTGCCTACGATGCCATGCGACTAAAAGCAATCGCGCTGGCGAGTGCAGATAAAAACGAGGAAGCACGTGATCTGGCATTGGCGAATCAAGGCCTGTATACGTCGGTTCAGCAAGGGTTTGATGCTCACCTTGCGTATAACGCTACGCTCGGTAAAAAGGGGGCAGACGATGCCGCATCGCTGATGTCGCACGCCACCTGGCAGTTGATCCTGATTGCTACTCTGGTGAGCTTGGCCACGGCGGTTGCTGGTTTGCTGCTGGTTAGAAAGCTGTCGCAGTCATTCACACAGGCGATACGGATTGCGCAGACAGTCGCGGCCGGCGACCTGACCTCGGAAATCGATATACGGTCGAAAGATGAAATTGGCCAATTGCTGACTGCGCTAAAGGCGATGAACGACAGCCTGACGGATATCGTCGGACAGGTTCGTGCCGGCACCGAGACCGTGGCGACGGCATCGGGCCAGATCGCCAGTGGCAATCATGACTTGTCCAGTCGCACCGAAGAGCAAGCCGCGTCCCTCGAAGAAACCGCCTCGTCGATGGAGGAATTGACGTCAACCGTAAGGCAAAATGCCGACAACGCGCGTCAGGCAAACAGCCTCGCCGCATCGGCGTCTGATATTGCCAGCAGGGGCAGCAGTGTCGTGGCGCAAGTCGTCGAGACGATGAATTCGATCAATGATTCTTCCAAGAAAATTGCCGACATCATCAGCGTCATCGACGGTATCGCCTTCCAGACCAATATCCTGGCCCTGAACGCAGCGGTGGAAGCCGCCCGTGCCGGCGAGCAGGGACGTGGTTTTGCCGTGGTCGCCAGCGAAGTGCGTAGTCTGGCGCAGCGCTCAGCTGGTGCCGCAAAAGAGATCAAGGCCTTGATCAACGATTCGGCCGAAAAAGTCGATGCCGGTTCACGCCTGGCCGGGGAGGCTGGCAGCACGATGGATGAGGTTGTCAGCAGCGCCCGGCATGTGACCGACATCATGGCCGAAATTATGGCTGCCAGTCAGGAGCAGACCGTTGGCATCGAGCAGATCAACCAGGCCATCATCCAGATGGACAGTGTGACGCAACAGAACTCGGCGCTAGTCGAAGAAGCCTCTGCCGCAGCTGAATCGCTGCAGGATCAGGCCGCCATGCTGGCCGTCGTCGTCGGGCACTTCAAGTTCGCCGGCGGGGCCGCGATGGCGGTCCAG
>AEPR01000267.1 GCA_000195205.2 Oxalobacteraceae bacterium IMCC9480
GGTGGCGCGATGGCCAGCATGATCAGCACGTTGTTGATGGTCGGCTTGCTGGCGGCAGCGGCGTTCTTCATCTATCGCATGTTCAAGCGCAAGACCGATGACGGCAGCAAGCCGGGTTATGCCGGCGGCTACGATGCCGGCAGCACGGACAGCAGCAGTCGTAATTACACGCCGGAAATCGGTTCGCGCATCGAGCCTGTCGCCCAACCAGCCGCACTGCAATCGGTGCCGCTGACCAGTGGTGCCGCTGCCGCACCGTTTGGTGTGCCGGCAGACTTCGATGTGCCAGGTTTTCTGCGTAATTCGAAGACCTACTTCATCCGTTTGCAAGCTGCCTGGGACAAGGCCGACATCAACGACATCCGTGAATTCACCTCGTCGGAAATGTTCGCCGAACTGCGCCTTCAAATCCAGGAGCGCGGCGCATCGCCGAACAACACCGACGTCGTCAAGCTCGATGCCGAACTGCTCGGGGTCGAGACCGTCGGCGGCGATTATCTGGCCAGCGTGAAGTTCTCCGGCATGATCAAGGAGTCCGAAAGCGCACCGGCCGAGCCATTCGCCGAAGCCTGGAATCTGTCGAAGTCGACCTCCGGTCAGGGTGGGTGGATACTCGCTGGCATCCAGCAATTGTCCTGATCCGATGATGACCGGACGGCAAACCAGGTTTCCGTCCGCAAACTGCTAAACTCAAACCGCCCGTGTATGGTCACTGGCGGTTTTTTTATTGACGATGACACTCTCTCCCATCCCCCTAGTTGCACCCGCCGCCATCAATCACTTGCTTGCCCCCGAGCAGTGGGCGCGTACCCGCCTGATGGCGCATGCCGGCAAGATCGCCTGCTTTGACCTCGGCCTGTTCGCGCTGGCCTTGCAGATCGAACCGGATGGCTATGTCAGCGCCGCCACCGACGGTGCCGCTGCCAGCGTGACGATCCGTATCAAGCCGGCCGACCTGCCGCTGATCCTCGCCAACCGCAGCCGTGCTTTTTCGTATGTCGCCATTGATGGTGATGCCGATCTGGCCAACACGATTTCGCAACTGAGCCAGTCGTTGCACTGGGAGGCGGAAGCCGACCTCAGTCGCGTGGTCGGCGATCTTGCGGCGGTACGGCTGGTGGCCGGCGCGAAGTCGCTGCTGCAGACCGTCAGCAGCACCCATCAAAAACTGGCCGAAACGACTGCCGAATATTTTCTGGAAGAGAACCCGATGTTGAAGCGCCCGCAAGCCGTTCGTGAATTTGCCACCGATGTCGCGCGCCTGCGCGACGATGTCGAACGCATGGCCAAGCGCATCGCGCGCCTGAAAGGGCGCACGCAATGAGTTTCAAGTTCCTGCGTGTCCTCAAGATCGCGCGCGTCGCGATCAAGTACGGGCTCGACGACATTGCGATGTCCGGCCTGAAAATTCCGCGCACCGCCAAACTGATCGACACGCTGATCTTCTGGCGCGATATCTCGGCACCACGCGGCGAACGGCTGCGCCGTGCGCTCGAAGAGCTCGGTCCGATCTTCGTCAAATTTGGCCAGGTACTGTCGACCCGGCGCGACCTGATGCCGCCCGATATCGCCGAAGAACTGACCAGTCTGCAAGACCGCGTGCCGCCGTTCGATTCCGAACTGGCGATTGCACAAATTACCAAGTCGCTCGGTGCCCATCCGTCGGAACTGTTCGCCAGTTTCGACCGCGTGCCAGTGGCCTCGGCCTCGATCGCGCAAGTCCATTTTGCGGTGCTCAAGGATGGCCGCGAAGTGGCGGTCAAGGTGCTGCGGCCGGGCATGAAAAAGTCGATCGATGAAGACGTCGCGCTGATGCATGTCGCGGCCGGACTGGTCGAGCGACTGTGGGCGGACGCCAAGCGGCTCAAGCCGCGCGAAGTCGTCGGCGAGTTCGACAAGTACCTGCACGACGAACTCGACCTGATGCGCGAAGCCGCCAACGGCAGCCAGTTGCGGCGCAATTTTGCCGACTCGACCCTGCTGATGGTGCCGGAGATGATGTGGGATTACTGCTCGTCGGCAGTGATCGTGATGGAGCGCATGAAGGGCATTCCGATTTCGCGGATCGACCAGCTGGTGGCCGCCGGCGTCGACATGAAAAAGCTCTCCAGCGATGGCGTCGAAATCTTTTTCACGCAGGTGTTTCGCGATGGTTTTTTTCATGCGGACATGCATCCGGGGAACATCCTAGTCTCGATCGAACCGGCCACGCTGGGCCGCTATATCGCACTCGATTTCGGCATCGTCGGCACGCTCAATGACTTTGACAAGGATTACCTGTCGCAGAACTTCCTGGCGTTTTTCCGGCGTGACTACAAGCGCGTCGCCGAAGCGCATATCGAGTCCGGCTGGGCACCGAAAGAAACCCGTGTTGATGAGCTCGAATCAGCAGTGCGGGCCTGCTGCGAACCGATCTTCGACCGGCCGCTGAAAGACATTTCGTTCGGCCAGATCCTGCTACGGCTGTTCCAGACCTCGCGCCGCTTCAATGTCGAAGTGCAGCCGCAACTGGTGCTGCTGCAAAAGACTTTGCTCAATATCGAAGGGCTGGGTCGCCAGCTCGATCCCGACCTCGATCTCTGGAAAACCGCCAAGCCATACCTGGAGCGCTGGATGACCGAGCAGATCGGCTGGCGCGGACTGGTCGAGCGCCTGAAAGCCGAAGCACCGCACTACAACAAATTGCTGCCGCAACTGCCGCGCATGATGCATCAGGCGCTGGCGCAGATTGCCCAGCCCAATGACGACAACAAGGTCCTGCTGGTGGCCCTGCTGGCCGAGCAGCGCCGCACCAATCGCCTGATCGGGACGGTGGTGTATTTCGCCGCCGGGCTGATTGGCGGCTTGCTGCTGGTGCGCTTTGTCGGACGCTGGCTGGCCTGGTCGTTCTGATGGCGATACCGCACTTCACCGAGCGTGATCCGCTGGCACCGGGCTTTTGGGACGAGCGTTTTGCGCAGCACTTCATGCCGTGGGACCAGGGCGGTGTGCCGCCGGAACTGGCGCGCTTCATGGCGCGATCGCCTGCGCCACTGACCACGCTGATCCCCGGCTGCGGCATGGGCTACGAAGTGCGGCATCTGGCGCAAGCGGGCTGGCCGGTGACGGCGATCGATTTTTCGCCAACCGCCGTGGAGGCGGCAAAAGCGGCGCTGGGCGAATTTGCCGGCCATGTGCAGCAAGCGGATTTTTTCAGCTTTGTGCCGGCGCAAGCCATCGGCTTCATTTACGAGCGAGCATTCCTGTGCGCGATGCCACGCGCGCGCTGGGCCGACGTGATCGCACAATGGGCCGCGCTGCTGGCACCGGGTGCCTTGCTCGGCGGATTTTTCTTTTACGACGGTGCGCCCAAAGGCCCGCCGTTCGGGGCCGACCGCGCGGCGCTCGATGCGTTGATGCAGCCGCATTTCGTGTTGATCGACGAGGCACCGGCCGAACAGTCGATTGCCGTCTTCGCCGGCAAGGAAATCTGGCAGGTGTGGCAGCGGCGCTAGGCTATTGATGGACTGTTGCTCGAATCTTTCGAGCAACTTTGGCTATAATCGGCCGCGTATTTTCCCTCTCCACTTTGCGCCCAAGGATCCGCCATGCACGCCCTCATATGGTTTGTCATTCTCTACTGGGTGATATCGGTCGGCATCGGTTTGTACGCGGCGCGCTTCGTCAAGAACTCGAAGGATTACGCACTGGCCGGCCGCTCGCTGCCGATGTCGGTGGTCACGGCCACCGTGTTCGCCACGTGGTTCGGTTCGGAAGCGGTACTCGGTATTTCATCGACCTTCGTCAAGGAAGGCCTGCGTGGCGTGATCGCCGATCCCTTCGGTTCATCGATGTGCCTGATCCTGGTCGGCCTGTTTTTCGCCCGTCCGCTGTACCGGATGAACCTGCTGACCATCGGCGACTTCTATCGCAACAAGTTCGGCCGCGCGGTCGAAGTCATGGTGACGATCTGCATCGTGATCTCGTATCTCGGCTGGGTAGCGGCGCAGATCAAGGCGCTCGGGCTGGTCTTCAATGTCGTCTCGGGTGGCGCGATTTCGATGGATGCCGGCATGATGATCGGTGCGGCCAGCGTGCTGGTCTACACGCTGATGGGCGGCATGTGGGCAGTGGCGGTGACAGACTTTTTGCAGATGATCATCATCGTGCTCGGCATGCTGTACATCGGCTGGGAAGTTTCGGCGATGGCCGGTGGCGCGTCGGTCGTGGTGGCGCACGCAGCCAATGCCGGCAAGTTCGATTTCTGGCCCGCGCCGACCTCGCGCGAGGTGCTGTGGTTCGGCGCGGCGTGGATCACGATGATGCTGGGCTCGATCCCGCAACAGGATGTGTTCCAGCGCGTCGGCGCTTCGAAAAATGAAAAGATCGCCGGCCGCGCCTCGATTCTCGGCGGCGTGATGTACTTCTGCTTCGCTTTCATCCCGATGTTCCTGGCGTATTCGGCGACCCTGATTGATCCGCAGATGGTGGCCGGCCTGATCGATACCGATCCGCAACTGATCCTGCCGACGCTGATCATGAACAAGGTGCCGCTGATCGCGCAGGTGATGTTTTTCGGCGCGCTGCTATCGGCCATCAAGAGCTGCGCCAGCGCGACCCTGCTGGCACCGTCGATCACCTTCACCGAAAACATCCTCAAGGGCTTGCTGCCGGTGCAGACCGACAAGCAATTCCTGCTCGGCATGCGCTGCGTGCTGGTGGTCTTCACGGTGATCGTCACGGCCTTTGCGCTGCACAGCCAGTCAAGCATCTACAAGATGGTCGAGAACGCCTACAAGATCACACTGGTGGCCGCCTTCGTGCCGCTGGCGCTGGGTTTGTACTGGAAGCGCGCCACGCGGCAGGGCGCGCTGGCGTCCATCATCCTCGGCTTGTCGTCGTGGATCCTGTTCGAACTGTTCGCACCGGAAGGCTACTGGCCACCGCAGCTGGTCGGTATCGTGCTGAGCCTGGCCGGGATGCTGCTGGGGTCGCTGGTGCCGCAGGTGGTGCGCGGGCATGGGGTGGTGCTACGGGGCTGACGACGGATAACAACAGGATGCGCTGGGAATGAGAAGGTGATTTCCCGACCGAGGCTGAAATAAGCTACCCATCGGGTAGCCAATGTACTCGGGGGTTTCATCCTGTTCCTGGTTGATCACATTACCGTGCGCTTATGCGGATAAACAATCATGTCACCCGAACATTTTGTGCATTAGCCGAAAACCAGATAGTGCCAAATCAGGGTGATTCCGTTTAAATCGGGATCGCAGCTTGTCAGGAAGCGCAAGCTCCTGCTTGCAAGCTTGTCCCGCAATCCCCTCCGGTTCCCCCCCGAAACCCTCTATAATCCAAGCCTTTGATCGCCTTGTGCGGGGACTTTTTCATGCCGATTTACGCGTACCGCTGCGAAGCGTGTGGTTTTGCCAAGGATGTACTGCAAAAGATGTCCGATCCCAAGTTGACCGATTGCCCGGAGTGCGGCAAGGATACGTTCAAGAAGCAGCTGACAGCTGCAGGTTTCCAGCTCAAGGGAACCGGCTGGTATGCCACCGATTTCCGTGGCGGTGCCGGCACCACTGCAGCACCGGTCAGCCAGGCCGAGCCGGCCAAGGCCAGCGAGTCGGGGACGTCGACGCCAGCGGCTGCAGCCCCGGCTGCTGCCCCGGCACCGGCCAAATCCGATACAGGCGGTAGTACGCCATCTTCAACCTGATTGTTTGCTGCGCCACTGACGTGGCAACAAGGGCTGCTCATCATGCTTCGTAAATATTTCGTCACCGGATTGCTGATACTGGTCCCGCTGGCGATCACGCTATGGGTCGTCAACCTGATCATCGGTACGATGGACCAGTCCCTGTTGCTGCTACCGGCGCGCTGGCGTCCGGAAGTGCTGTTCGGTTTTGCGATTCCGGGCCTGGGCACCATCCTGACCTTGCTGATCATTTTTGTCACGGGCCTGGCCACGCGCAACTTCGTCGGCAATCACGTCGTGATCTGGTGGGAACGCCTGTTGACCCGCATCCCGGTAGTCAACTCGATCTACTCCAGCGTCAAACAGGTGTCGGATACCTTGTTGTCCTCGTCGGGCAATGCCTTTCGCAAGGCCGTGCTGGTCGAGTATCCGCGCCGCGGCAGCTGGACCATCGCCTTCCTGACTGGCGTGCCGGGCGGCGATGTACGCAATCATCTGGTGGGCGACTTCATCAGCATTTACGTGCCGACGACGCCGAATCCGACCTCGGGATTTTTCCTGATGGTGCCGCGTGACGAGACCATCGAGCTCGACATGACGGTCGACGCAGCACTGAAGTACATTGTCTCGATGGGCGTCGTCGCTCCCGAGCATTTCGAAAAGAAAATCATCATTGATCCTGCCAAAATCACCAGCTGACGCCTGCGGACGCCGGCCGGTTACGGCAGCTCACCTGAACAACTGAAACACTGAATACGGAAACCGAACATGTCCATGCGAACTCATTATTGCGGCCTCACCACTGAGGCGCTCCTCGGCCAAACTGTCAGCCTGTGCGGCTGGGTCCATCGCCGGCGCGACCACGGCGGCGTCATCTTTATCGACCTGCGTGACCGCGAAGGCCTGGTGCAGGTTGTCTGCAATCCCGAGCAAGCCGAAGTCTTCAGCACCGCTGAAATCGTGCGTAACGAATTTTGCATGCGCGTCACCGGCGTGGTCCGGCTGCGTCCGGACGGCACCGCCAACAGCAATCTGCCATCGGGCAAGATCGAAGTGCTGTGCGAGCAGCTTGAAGTCCTCAATCCATCGGTGACGCCGCCGTTCCAGCTCGACGACGACAATCTCTCCGAGACCACCCGCCTGACCCATCGCGTGCTCGACCTGCGCCGTCCGCAGATGCAGAACAACCTGCGCCTGCGCTACAAGGTGACGATGGAAGTGCGTAAATTCCTCGATTCGCACGGCTTCATCGATATTGAAACGCCGATGCTGACCAAGTCGACTCCGGAAGGCGCACGTGATTACCTGGTGCCGTCCCGCGTCAATGCCGGCCAGTTTTTTGCGCTGCCGCAGTCGCCGCAACTGTTCAAGCAATTGCTGATGGTGGCCAACTTCGATCGTTACTACCAGATCGTCAAATGCTTCCGTGATGAAGATTTGCGCGCCGATCGCCAGCCCGAATTTACCCAGATCGATTGCGAAACCTCGTTCATGAACGAACAGGAAATCCGCGATCTGTTCGAAGGCATGATCCGCCTGGTCTTCAAGAACGCACTCGACATCGACCTGCCAAACCCGTTCCCGGTGATGCCGTATTCGGAGTCGATGGGCCTGTACGGTTCCGACAAGCCTGACATGCGTGTCAAGCTGGCCTTCACTGACCTGACCGAGGTGATGAAGGATGTCGACTTCAAGGTCTTCTCGGGTGCGGCCAACATGCTGGGCGGCCGCGTGGTCGGCATGCGCGTACCGGGCGGCAGCGCGATGCCGCGTTCGGAAATAGATGCCTACACCCAGTTCGTCGGTATCTACGGTGCCAAGGGCCTGGCTTACATCAAGGTCAATGAAATCGCCAAGGGCCGCGAAGGCTTGCAGTCGCCTATCGTCAAGAACCTGCACGACGCCGCACTGACCCGCATCCTCGAACTGACCGGTGCACAGGACGGCGACCTGATTTTCTTTGGTGCCGACAAGGCCAAGATCGTCAACGATGCGATCGGCGCGCTGCGCGTGAAGATCGGTCATTCCGATTTCGGCAAGAAGCACGACCTGTTCGACGATGTTTGGAAGCCATTGTGGGTAGTCGATTTCCCGATGTTCGAATACGACGAGGAAGGCGATCGCTGGCATGCCGCGCACCATCCGTTCACGGCACCCAAAGACGGTCACGAAGACTTCCTCGAGACCGATCCGGGCAAGTGCATTGCCAAGGCCTACGACATGGTGCTGAACGGCTGGGAACTCGGTGGCGGTTCGGTCCGTATCCATCGTGCCGAAGTCCAGAGCAAGGTGTTTCGCGCGATGAAGATCGATGACGACGAAGCGCAGCTCAAGTTCGGTTTCCTGCTCGATGCCTTGCAATACGGCGCACCACCGCACGGCGGCCTGGCCTTCGGTTTGGATCGTATCGTCACGATGATGACCGGTGCCGATTCGATCCGCGACGTGATCGCCTTCCCGAAAACCCAGCGTGCGCAATGTCTGCTGACACAAGCGCCATCGCCGGTCGACGAGAAGCAATTGCGTGAACTGCACATCCGTTTGCGTGCCGTGGAACCTGTCATCAAGGGGTAACCTGCGAAAAGTCCGTTTCAGGGCATAATCGAAAGGCGCGTATTTTCGCGCCTTTTTTTTGAGCCTTTCGATGACCACACCTCAATTCAAGATCCCGCAGTCCGTCCTGGTCGTGATCCACACCGCCGCGCTTGAAGTCCTGCTGATCCAGCGCACCGACAAGGCCGGTTTCTGGCAATCCGTGACCGGTTCCAAGGATGCGCTCGACGAAGCGCTGGCCTTCACCGCCGAGCGCGAAGTGGCCGAGGAAACCGGCATCCTCATCAGCGCCGCCGGCGCACCATCGCCGTCCGACCTGCGCGACTGGCAGCAGGAAAACGTCTACGAGATCTATCCGGTCTGGCGGCACCGCTATGCGCCCGGCATCACGCGCAATACCGAGCACGTGTTCAGCCTGCAGGTGCCACGCGATATCGTCGTCACTTTGTCCGCTCGCGAACATACAAGCTACCAGTGGCTGCCGTATCATCAGGCCGCTGATCTATGCTTCTCACCGTCAAATGCCGAGGCCATCCTGCAATTGCCTGCACGGCTGCGCTCACCGGAGTCTCCAGGACCCACATGAAAATCCGTATTGCCACTTACAACATCCACAAGGGTGTGTCGTCGTTTGGCAGCAAGCCGCGCATCGTCGCACTCAAGCAGGCGCTGGCGACGATGCAGGCCAATGTCTATTTTTTGCAGGAAGTACAGGGTCGCCATGATGTGCTGGCGGCACGCCACGCGGCATCCTGGCCGGGGCAGTCCCAGCATGATTTTCTTGCCGGCGACTCGCATCAGGCGGTCTACGGGATGAACGCTGTCTACGATCATGGCCATCATGGCAATGCACTGCTGAGCAACCTGCCGATCGCGTCATCGCGCAATCAGGATGTCTCGGACCACAAGTACGAATCACGCGGCATCCTGCATTGCGTGATCCATCTCGACGACCTGCCGGTGCATTGCTACGTGGTCCATCTCGGCCTGTTTGCGGGCGGTCGCCGTCGCCAGGCCGAGGCGCTGATCGAAGCCGTGCTGGATTCGGCACCACCGGGGGCACCGGTGATCATTGCCGGTGATTTCAATGACTGGGGCAACCATCTCAGCGAAGCGCTGCGCAGTCGACTTGGCGTCACCGAGGTATTCGACGAGCGCGTGCCCAGCGTCGGCATGGGCAGCTTTCTGCGTCGCCTGCGCGGGCCCGATGCAAAGATCCAGCCGGCCCGCACTTTCCCGGCGATGCTGCCGTTCCTGCAACTGGACCGGATCTACGTGCGCGGTTTTGCGATCGATTCGGCCGAAGTGCTGCATGGTGCCTTGTGGGCGCGCTTGTCCGACCACGCGCCCATCGTCGCGACCTTGCAGCTGAAATGATGCCGGCGGATTGCGCATGCGCCCGGTAAATCTGGTGGCTGGCAATGCGCTGCGGCTGCTTGAATGCGGCGCGGAATTTTTTCCGGCCCTGATTGCCGCCTTCGATAGCGCCACCGTTGAAATCCACCTCGAAACCTATATTTTTTCCGATGACCAGACCGGACTGAGCGTCAAGGCGGCGCTGATACGTGCTGCGCAGCGCGGCGTCGTGGTCTACGTGATTACCGACTGGATCGGCACCGGCCGGCTGCAGTCGATCCGGCTTGACCGTGATCTGCGGGTCGCCGGGGTGCACCACCGCAGCTTCAATCCGTGGTTCCGTCGCGGCCTGGCGCGCACGCACCGCAAGTTGTGTGTGGTCGACCGGGATCTGGCCTTCATCGGTGGCCTCAACATCAACGACGACATGATTTCGGCGATGATGCCCACATCGTGCTGCCCGAGCCGCGCTGGGATTTCGCCGTCGAAATCGCTGGCCCGCTGGTCCGGCTGATCCATCTGGAGGCGGAAGCGCAATGGCTGCGCCTGGGTAGCCTGAAGCTGCGTGCGCGCTGGGAACTGTTCCGCGAGACCCGCGCAGCGCGGGCCTCGGGTAGTGGCAACGGCGCGCTGGCCGGACTGGTGATCCGCGACAATTTGCGCAACCGGCGCACCATCCAGCGTGTCACGGTGCAAGCGCTGCGCAGTGCGCGCCGCAGCGCGATCCTGGCGACACCGTACTTTGCGCCCGGTCGCAAATTACGCGAAGCACTGGCGCAAGCGGCAGCGCGGGGCATCGACGTGACTTTGCTGATCGGCGTGGGCCAGTTCCGCATGCAGGATGCGGTGGCCCATTCGTTCTACCCGAAGCTCTTGCAATGCGGCGTCAAGGTGGTGGAGTTCCGGCGCACGCAATTGCATGCCAAGGTGGCGGTGGTCGACGATGACTGGGCCACCGTCGGCTCCAGCAACTATGACGGCCTGAGTCTGTTCCTGAATCAGGAAGCCAACATCGTGATCCGCGACGTCCCGTTCGCGCAGCGCTTGCGCGGCCACATCGAACAGGCGGTCAGCGACGGCACCACCATCGCGCCGGAAGATTTTGCCCACATCGGCCGGCTCGAACGGGCCTGGTACGGCGCGGCTTATTTTTGCTATCGCGGCCTGCTGAGCATTGCTACGCTAGGTCGCTATTCCTGAAGCGGATCCTGATCCTCAGATCTTCACCCACGCGCCTTTGTAAATGATCGGTCCGGTCGGCCCGTTCGGGTCCGGCGAGCCGCCCTTGGGTTCGAGCGACACGGCCAGCAGCGGAATCGCCTCCGGTGTCAGGCCGGCGGCCAGTGGCAGCGTGATCGTGCCATCGGCAGCCAGCAGGCCGAGTGAACGCGGTGCGCCACTTGTCGGTACCGCCCACAACTGCAGGCTCTTGTCGCTCGCCACGTCCTGGCGATTGACCAGCTTGATGGTGACCTGGCCGCGCAGCGGATCGCCGGTGGCCAGTGCGACCGGCATCGACTTGTCATCGGTCAGCATCGCGACATAGGTGGTGACCGGCATGGCCTGATCGAGCTGTTTGGTCAGTAGCATGCCAACCAGCACAGTGGCCAGCGTGGTCGACACCAGTCCGAGTCCGCGCCAGAACGCCAGGTCATTGCGCAGGCCGCGCCAGAAGGCCATCCGGTCGGTGCTTGCGCTTGCGCTGGTCGCGGTGAGCTTGAGCTCGGCGGCTACCCGGGTCCAGACCTGCGGCGACGGTTGCGCCACCGGTGCGAGTTCGGCCATCGGATGCAGCCGGTCCTGCCATCCGGCGACCGCGCGGCGCAGCACCAGGCTATCGGCCAGCAGCGTCTCGAAGCGGCGACGGGCACCACCCTTGAGCGTGCCGAGCACGTATTCGCCGCTCAGCCGCTCTATCAGTTTTTCGTTATCAAGAATGTTCATGCGCCTTCCATCTTGTTCAGGCAAACGCGCAAGCGTTCCAGGCCGCGGCGTATCCAGGTCTTGACGGTACCAATCGGTAGTTTCATGTGTTCGGCTACTTCGCTATGCGACATGTCGTGATAAAAAGCCATGGCCACGGCTTGCCGGTGCAGCCCTTCGAGGCGCGACAGGCAGTTTGCGAGGGCGGTCGATTCCTGCGACAACTGCAACGCTGCCAGCGGTGTCAGATCACTGCTTTCCATGGCATCCATGACGTCCTTGTCAAAGGTATCTGCATCGAGTTCAACCGTGTGATCGACCCGGCGCAGCATATCGAACGCCTTGTTACGGACAATGGTCGTCATCCATGTCATCGGCGCGGCCAGACTGGCCTGGTAACTCGCGGCATTGTTCCAGACGCTGACAAAGGCTTCCTGCAACACCTCTTCGGCAACTTCCCGCTTGATCAATATACGCAGCGCAAAGCCAAACAGTTTCGGAGATGTTGCATCGTAGAGAGCCCGAAAAGCGCTCGCATCTTTGCGCGCCACGGCGGCAAGCCAGATTTTTAGTTGTTGGGGATCGGGAGATGACAATTTGGAGTCCATGGAAAAAGTGGGCGCTTGAATTGGTCGGTGCCTGTCTGGTGAAGCTGGCATTGACACCGTCATGTTCCCTGCTATTTTTTCAGTGAGTGTATCCCATCATTTACCTGGCGCCCGCTAGCCTTACAATCAGCGCTGTATCCACTCACCTCTCAACCATGCATAGCGCTACCGTCCGCATCGACAAATGGCTTTGGGCCGCCCGTTTTTTTAAAACCCGATCGCTGGCCACCGACGCCGTCGACAATGGCAAGGTGCGGCTCAATGGCGCGCGCACAAAGCCCGCCCACAGTGTCAAACCGGGTGACGTGCTGGTCATCAGCAACGGCGCGGCTGACTGGGAAGTCGGGGTGCTGGCACTGGCCGAAGTGCGCGGTTCGGCCGACATGGCGCGCACCCTGTATGCCGAAACCGATGCCAGCAGCGCACGGCGCACCAACGATGCCGAACAGCGCAAGTTGTATCGCGAGCCAGGCACTACCATCAAGGGACGGCCGACCAAGCGTGACCGGCGCGCACTCGAACGCAGCAGTTCCTAGCAAACCCTGGCCGGCACCGCGCAGACACTGTCGTTCGTATAGAACGGTGGCTCTAAGTTCTCTCTTTACTTTCATACCGCCGTGCATAATAGTACGAACGTACGATTTTTGACGACGGTCGAATTCGCGACAAGGCAGCAGCAACTCAGTAGTAACTCAGTGACAGGCATATCCGTGGCAACCAACAGCACCGAACCATCTCCCCGATTCATGCGCAAAGGCGAACTGACGCGCGCGGCAATTCTCGATGTCGCCCTCGACTTGTCCAGTCGCGACGGCCTCGAAGGACTGACCATCGGCCTGCTGGCCGACAAGATGAACATGAGCAAATCAGGCGTCTTTGCCCATTTCGGTTCGCGCGAGGATTTGCAGATTGAAGTGCTGAAGCTGTATCACCATCATTTTGAGCAGGAAGTGTTTTACCCCAGCGTCAAAGAAGCCCGCGGACTGCCCCGGCTCAAGGGTATGTTCGCGCGCTGGGTCAAGCGGGTCACGGTCGAGATCGCCTCGGGTTGCATCTACATCAGCGGGGCGGTCGAATACGACGATCGTCCGGGTGCCATCCGCGAAGAACTCGAAGCGATGGTGCTGGCGTGGCAAACGGCGCTGTTTCGTTGCGTCGAGCAAGCCACTGCCATGGGCCACCTGCGTGCCGATACCGACCCGCAGCAAATGGTCTTTGAAATGTACGGCCTGATCCTGGCGTTGCATCACGACGCCCGGTTCATCAAGCGTCCCGGCAGTGTCGAACGGGCCCAGTTGGGTTTCGAACGGCTCATGCAGAGTTACCAGAATGTCGCGCCGCCAGCACCGGGCGCAAACGAAAAATCAAATCCCGCTGTCACCTAGACAGTCTGAATAGCATCCCCCATCCAGGAGAACACCATGGGCCAGTACATCGCACCGTTACGTGACATGCAATTCGTTTTACATGAACTGCTGCAAGTGGAAGACGAACTCAAAGCCATGCCCAAGCATGCCGAGACCAACCGCGAACTGATCGACCAGGTGCTGGAAGAGGGCGGCAAGTTCACCTCGCAGATCCTGTTCCCGCTGAACCATAGCGGCGACCGCGAAGGCTGCCATCTCGACAAGGTCACGCATGAAGTGACACCGCCAAAAGGTTTTAAGGCCGCCTACAAACAATACGTCGAAGCCGGCTGGCCGTCAGTGTCCTGCGACCCCGAATACGGCGGTCAAGGCTTGCCGCTGGTGGTCAATAATTCGTTCTACGAAATGATGAATTCGGCCAACCAGGCCTGGACGATGTATCCGGGCCTGTCACACGGCGCCTACGAATGCCTGCACGAACACGGCACGCCGGAACAAAAAGCGCTGTACCTGCCGAAGCTGGTCTCGGGCGAATGGACCGGCACCATGTGCCTGACCGAATCGCATTGCGGCACCGACCTCGGCATGCTGCGCTCGAAAGCCGAGCCGCAGGCCGATGGTTCATTCAAGATCAGCGGCGGCAAGATTTTCATTTCGGCCGGCGAACACGACATGTCGGAAAACATTGTCCACCTGGTGCTGGCACGCTTGCCGGATGCACCGGCTGGCACCAAAGGCATTTCGCTGTTCATCGTGCCGAAATTCCTGCCGAATGCTGATGGCTCGGTCGGCGCGCGCAATCCGATTTTTTGCGGCGCGATCGAAGAGAAGATGGGCATCCACGGTAACTCGACCTGCCAGATGAACATGGACGAGGCCACCGGCTGGATTATCGGCCAGCCCAACAAGGGCTTGAACGCGATGTTCGTGATGATGAATGCGGCCCGCCTGGGCGTCGGCATGCAATCACTCGGCCTGACCGAAGTGGCGTTCCAGAACGCGCTGGTGTACGCCAAGGACCGCCTGCAAATGCGCAGCCTGACCGGCGTCAAGGCCCCTGAAAAAGCCGCTGATCCGATCATCGTCCATCCCGATGTACGCCGCATGCTGCTGACCGCCAAGGCCTATGCCGAAGGTGGCCGCGCGTTCAGCTCGTATGTCGCACTGCAGATCGACAAGGAACTCAATCATCCCGACGAAGAAGTGCGCAAGGATGCCGCCGACGAAGTCGCATTGCTGACCCCGATCATCAAATCCTTCCTGACCGACAACGGCTGGATCGCCACCTCGGAAGCGATGCAGGTCTACGGTGGCCACGGCTTTATTGCCGAATGGGGCATGGAACAGTACGTGCGCGATTCGCGCATCAACATGATCTATGAAGGCACCAACACGATCCAGTCGCTCGATCTGCTGGGTCGCAAAGTGTTGATGGATAACGGCGCCAAGCTGCGCAAGTTCGGCGCGAAAGTGCAAGCCTTCGTCGAAGCAAACGGCACCGACGAAGCGATGTCGGAATTCATCACGCCACTGGCCGACCTCGGCGACAAGGTCACCAAATTGACGATGGAAATCGGCATGAAAGCGTTCCAGAATCCGGATGAAGTCGGTGCTGCCGCGGTGCCGTACCTGCGCGTGGTCGGGCACATGGTGTACGCCTACTTCTTTGCGCGGATGGCCAAGATCGCGCTTGAAAAGCAGGATGGCGGCGACAAGTTCTATCAATCGAAACTGGGTACGGCGCGCTTCTATTTTGCCCGTCTGCTGCCCGAGACCGCGATGCTGATTCGTCAGGCACGTTCGGGTAGCGCCAGTTTGATGGCGCTGGATGCTGATCTGTTTTAGCTTTAGTGGTTCGCTCGCGTGGGCACGGTGAATCCGTGCCCACCCTACGGGCGCGATGTTGCCAACGCGTTGCCCACGCGTGCGAACCGCATCGCCTTCCCGCTTCACGCTACTTTCAAGGATTTCCATCATGTCCAATTTCATCGTCAAAAAAGTCGCCGTCCTAGGCGCCGGCGTCATGGGTGCGCAGATCGCTGCGCATTGCATCAACGCGCGTGTCCCGGTCGTCCTGTTCGACCTGCCCGCCAAAGAGGGTGCCAAGAACGGCATCGTCCTGCGCGCCATCGAGAACCTGAAAAAACTCAGCCCTGCGCCCTTCGGCAACAAGGATGACGCGGCGCTGATCCAGGTCGCCAACTACGAAGACAATCTCGACTTGCTGGCCGGTTGCGACCTGATCATCGAAGCCATCGCCGAGCGCATGGACTGGAAGCACGACCTGTACAAAAAGGTCGCGCCGCACATCGCACCGAATGCGATCTTCGCGTCGAACACGTCGGGCCTGTCGATCACGGCGCTGTCGGAAGGCTTCGATGCCGAACTCAAGGCGCGTTTCTGCGGCGTGCATTTTTTCAATCCGCCGCGCTACATGCATCTGGTCGAACTGATCCCGACTGCTGCTACGGCACCGCTGATCCTCGACCAGCTCGAAGGCTTCCTCGCCTCAACACTGGGCAAGGGCGTCGTACGCGCCATCGATACGCCGAACTTCATCGCCAACCGCGTCGGTATCTTCGGCATGCTGGCAACCATCCACGAAGCCGACAAGTTCGGCCTGTCGGTCGATGTCGTCGATGACCTGACCGGTGCCAAGCTCGGTCGCGCCAAGTCGGGCACCTTCCGCACCGCCGACGTGGTCGGCCTGGACACGATGGGCCATGTCATCAGGACCATGCAGGATCACCTGAAAGACGACCCGTTCTACAGCACCTATGCGACACCGCCGCTGCTGGCCAAGCTGATCGAGCAGGGCGCACTGGGCCAGAAAGCCGGTGCCGGTTTCTACAAAAAAGTCGGCAAGGATATCTTGCGTATCGATGCGGCCAGCGCAAGCTATGTCGCCGGTGGCGGCAAGGTCGACGACATCGTCGCGCGCATCCTGAAAGAGAAAGATGCGGCCAAGCGGATGAAGGCGCTGCATGACTCGACCAACCCGCAGGCGCAGTTTCTGTGGGCGATTTATCGCGACGTGTTTCATTACATCGCAATCCATCTGGAGTCGATTGCCGACAACGCCCGCGATGTCGATTTCGCGCTGCGCTTCGGTTTCGGCTGGAACCTCGGACCGTTCGAAACCTGGCAAGCCGCCGGCTGGCAGCAAGTCGCTACCTGGGTCAAGGAAGACATCGATGCCGGCAAGGCACTGAGCAGTGCGCCATTGCCGGCCTGGGTATTCGATGGCCGCACCGGCGTGCATGCAGAAGACGGTTCGTACTCGGTCTCCCGCAAGACCAATATCGGCCGCTCGGAACTGGCGGTGTATCAGCGTCAGGCCTTCCGTGCGCCGGTGCTGGGTTCGGGTAGCGTGGACGGCCGCACTGATGGCACGACTGTCTTCGAAGATGAATCGGTCCGCATCTGGCATCAAGGCGACGAGGTCCTGATCCTGTCGCTCAAAACCAAGATGCACGTCATCGGCGCGGGCGTCATTGCCGGCCTGTCGAAGGCGATTGCCGAAGCCGAAGCCAACTACAAGGGCCTGGTGATCTGGAGCGCGGATGCTGCCGAAGGCGGCGCGTTCTCGGCCGGTGCCGATCTGCAATCGATGCTGCCGCTGTTCATGTCGGGTGGTATCAAAGCCATCGAGCCGGAAGTCGCCAAACTGCAGCAGGCGCATCAGGCACTGAAGTACGCCAACGTGCCGGTGGTGGCAGCAGTCTCGGGGCTGGCGCTTGGCGGGGGTTGCGAGCTGATGCTGCATGCCGCCAAACGCGTGGCGTCGATCGAGTCGTACATCGGCCTGGTCGAAGTCGGCGTCGGTTTGATCCCGGCCGGTGGCGGCTTGAAGGAAGCGGCGTTGCGCGCAGCGGCCGATGCCAAGGGCACCGATCTGCTGCAATTCCTGAAAAATTATTTCACGCATGCAGCCACCGCAGCGGTGTCGAAGTCGGCACACGAAGCGCAAAAAATGGGCTACCTGAAATCGACCGACGTGATCGTTTTCAATGCCTACGAATTGCTGCATGTCGCCAAGGTCGAAGCCCGCGCGATGTTCGATGCAGGCTATCGCGCACCGATGCAAGCGCTGGTGCCGGTGGCCGGACGCTACGGCATCGCTACCGTCTCGGCCCAGTTGGTCAACATGCGCGACGGCGGGTTCATCTCCGCGCATGACTACAAGCTTGGCGCGATGATCGCGTCCATCGTTTGCGGCGGCGACGTCGACGAGGGCAGCCTGGTCAACGAACAATGGCTGCTCGACCTCGAGCGCAAGGCGTTCATGGAATTGCTCAATCATCCGAAGACCCAGGAACGGATCATGGGGATGATGCAGACCGGGAAGCCGGTCAGGAACTAATTCGCGCGGCAGGGCGCAGGCTTCAGGCCGCGCCCTGTTTGGCCACCAACATGCAGCACAGGAGAATCACATGAGCAAACAACTTCAAGACGCCTACATCGTCGCCGCCACCCGCACGCCGATCGGCAAGGCACCACGCGGCATGTTCCGCAGCACCCGTCCCGACGATCTGCTGGTCCGTGCGATCCAGTCGGCCATGCTGCAAGTGCCGGGCCTTGATCCGGCCACGATCGAAGACGCCATCGTCGGCTGTTCGTTTCCCGAAGGCGCGCAGGGTCTGAACATCGGTCGCATGGCCGTGCTGCTGGCCGGCCTGCCGAAGACCGTCGGCGGCGTCACCGTCAACCGCTATTGCGCCTCCGGCATCACGGCCGTGGCGATGGCGGCCGACCGGATTCGCGTTGGCCAGGCTGACGTGATGATCGCCGCCGGAGTCGAGTCGATGTCGATGGTGCCGATGATGGGTTTCCATCCGTCGATGAACATGGACATCTTCAAGGACGACAATATCGGCATGGCCTACGGCATGGGATTGACCGCCGAAAAGGTCGCGCAGCAATGGAAAGTCTCGCGCGAAGCCCAGGACGAGTTCGCGTTGCAATCGCACATGAAGGCCATCGCCGCGCAGCAAGCCGGTGAATTCAACGACGAGATGACGTCCTTCGACATCATCGAGCGCGTGCCCAACCTGGCCACTGGCCAGATCGATTTGCGCACCCGCACCGTCAGCCAGGATGAAGGCGCGCGCGCCGAATCGACGCTGGCGTCATTGGGCAAACTCAAGCCGGTGTTCGCTGCCAAGGGCTCGGTCACGGCCGGCAACAGCTCGCAGATGTCGGACGGTGCCGGTGCACTGATCATCGTCAGCGAAAAAATCCTCAAGCAATTCAATCTGACGCCGCTGGCGCGTTTCGCGTCGTTTGCAGTGCGCGGCGTGCCGCCGGAAATCATGGGCATCGGTCCGAAGGAAGCGATTCCTGCGGCCTTGCGCGCGGCCGGCATCACTCAGGATCAGATCGACTGGTTCGAGCTGAACGAGGCGTTTGCCGCGCAATCGCTGGCTGTCATCAACGACCTCGGATTGGATCCATCGAAAGTCAATCCGATGGGCGGCGCGATTGCGCTCGGCCATCCGCTCGGTGCCACCGGCGCGATCCGTTCGGCTACCGTGATCCATGCCTTGCGCCGCAAAAACCTGAAGTACGGGATGGTGACGATGTGCGTCGGCACCGGGATGGGAGCCGCCGGGATTTTCGAACGGATGTAATTTTGAATCGGGTGGCTAGTGTCAGCACCCGCTTGTTTTGCCCCCCCATTGCAGCAGCCACAGGAGACCAGATGGATATCTTGATCAGCAAGGAAGACCGCATCCTGACGATGCAATTCAATCGTCCCGACAAGAAGAACGCGATCACTGCCGCGATGTACCAGGCCATGGCCGATGCCTTACGCGATGCCGACAGCGATGCCGACATCCGCGTCATCATGATCACCGGCCATCCGCAGATTTTTACGGCGGGTAACGACCTTGACGATTTCATGAAGAACCCGCCGCAGGGAATGGACAGTCCGGTGCACCAGTTCTTGCATCAGATCAGCCATGCCAACAAGCCGGTAGTCGCAGCGGTATCGGGTGCTGCGGTGGGCATCGGTACCACCTTGCTGCTGCACTGTGATCTGGTCTATGCGTCGGAGACGGCCAAATTCATGATGCCGTTTTCACAGTTGGGATTGTGTCCGGAAGCAGCATCGAGCCTGTTGTTCCCGCAACTGGCAGGCTACCAGCGTGCCGCAGAAAAGCTGCTGCTGGGCGAGGCCTTCATGGCCGATGAAGCGCAGCAGATGGGATTGGTCAACAAGGTGCTGCCGGTTGAGCAGTTGCTCGATGTTGCCCGCGCTCAGGCAGTCAAGCTGGTGCAGTTACCGGCTTCGTCGATGCTGGCCACCAAGCGCCTGATGAAAGCCGGGCAGACAGCGGCGATTGATGCGCGCATGCAGGAAGAGGGCAAGGCGTTTGGTGCGATGCTGACGGCGCCTGCAGCAAAGGAAGCGTTCGCTGCATTTTTCCAGAAACGCAAGCCGGATTTCTCGCGGCTTGATTAAGCGCAGTCAGCGATGGGGATCAGCTCTTCGGGAGCGTAGCTCCTAGGAGCGCTCAAGCTCTTCCTTGTATTCGCGTGCCCTCATCAGGTTGCAGGCAGCTGCTTCCATGATGTCGTATAGGCTGAGGACTTCGTGAGGGACGATTTCGCGCAAGACCCGGGCGTCGCAAAAGTAAGAGTCCAGTTCAATTTCGGAGGCTTGCTCGCCGATGGTGCCGGTATGCGAAGTGCGCTTGAAAACACGGGTCGCCATCGCGCGCTGAACCGCGCTCAATGTCGTGTCCTGCATGTCGGCGGCGCTTTGTTGCTGCATCCATGTTCGCAGGATAGCAATGTTGCTCTTGATGATCTGGCCATTGGCGGTGGTGAAGGCGGCCAAAGCCTGTTCGGATTCTTTGTCCATGCGGTCCTCGCAAAATTCAACGGGTTAAGTTTCTGAGGTACTCTGAAATCGCCATGCAGGCGGTCGCTCTATTAAATGGCTTGAGTGCCTTCATGGTTCCCTTGACGTCGCTTTTCATGCCGGCAGTACTATCCCGTCTCATTCATTACAAGGACAACAGCCCATGGCCGCACAACCCGAAAACACCAACATGGCACTTTTCTGTGATTTTGAAAACGTCGCCCTCGGCGTGCGCGACGCCAAATATGCCGCTTTCGATATCCGCAAAGTGCTGGAGCGCTTGCTACTCAAAGGCAATATCGTGGTCAAGAAAGCCTATTGCGACTGGGACCGCTACAAGGATTTCAAGGCCGCCATGCATGAAGCGGCGTTCGAGCTGATCGAGATCCCGCATGTGCGGCAATCGGGCAAGAACTCGGCCGATATCCGGATGGTGGTCGATGCCCTCGATCTCTGCTACACCAAGGCGCATGTCGACACCTTCGTCATCCTCAGCGGCGATTCGGATTTTTCTCCGCTGGTGTCGAAACTGCGCGAGAACAACAAGCGCGTCATTGGTGTCGGTGTCAAGGATTCGACCTCGGACCTGCTCAGCGCCAATTGCGATGAATTCATTTTTTACGATGACCTGGTGCAGGTCGTCCCAACGCGCAAGAAAGCCGTCGCGAAGAAGCCTGTCGCCGTCAAGGGCGAAGGTAAAAGCGAGGGCAAAAATGGCAATCGCGAAGCCAGGCCCATGGCCGTGAAATCGGAGGATGACAAGCGCGCCGAGCTGCTCGATTTCCTGACCAACACCGTCGAGGCACTGATCGCCGAGCGCGGCTCCGATGAAAAAATCTGGGCCTCGATGGTGAAGTCAACGATGCAGCGCCGGCGTCCGGGCTTCAATGAATCAGCCTTCGGTTACCGCTCGTTCAAGGAGCTGGTCGAAGACGCGCAGCGCCACAAACTGCTGGCCATCGTGCGCGATGAAAAAGCCTCGCAATACACGATCCGGCTGGCCGCTGGCGACGACTGATACGGCCTACGTGCTGCCGGCAGGGCCGCTCGGACCGATCCGCATGCCGCTGAGCGTGTCATGCAGTTCGGCCCGGTTGTAGGCCGCGCGCATGGCATCCTTGGCGCTGATGGTTTTTTTTGCGACCAGCTGGGCCAGTGATTCATTGAGGCTGCGCGACATGTTGTCTTCCTTGCGCTTCATGAAATCAGCCAGCATGTGGAATTTTTCAGCATCGGCGATCAGGTTGGCGACCTGCTGGTGATTGTTGAACAGCAGCTCGCTGGCCAGCGCCAGCGCGTCGCCGCTGTCGGTCGGCACCAGGGTCTGGCTGCTTACGCCGATGAGCGAGCCCGACAGGGCCACGGCACGCTGGCTGCGCTGCTCCGGTCCAAAAAAAGCCAGCAGCTTCGACAGCGCGCTAACAGCGCTGTTGGTATGCATTGTCGCCAGCACCAGGTGACCGGATTCGCCGGCATGCAGCAAGGTATCGGCGGTGTCGAAGTCACGGATTTCGCCCACCATCAGGATGTCCGGATTTTGCCGCATCGCCTCGCGCAGACCCGATGAAAAACTGGCGGTATCGGTCGGCACTTCCTTGTGCGAAATGATCGATTGCTTGCGCTCGAGCAGGTACTCGATCGGCTCTTCGATGGTGATGATGTGGCCGCTGCGGGTGCTATTGAAATAATCGAGCATCGCGGCAATCGTGGTGGTCTTGCCCGAGCCGGTCGGGCCGGTCACCAGGATGATCCCGCGCGTGGCTTCCAGGATGCTGCGCACGTACAGCGGCAAGCCGGTTTTTTCCATCGAGATCGGATGCAGTGGCAGGCGCCGGATCGCAATCGTGATTTTTTCGCGCGAGCCGCTGTAATAGACATTGCAGCGCAGCCGGCACTGCGTCAGCAGGAACGAGCGGTCGATCGCCCCGCCGGCGATTTTTTCTTCCCACTCAAGATCGATCGCACTGAGCAGCGGAATCATTTCTTCGCGCTGCACCGGTTCGGCGTTCATCGATTGCCATTTGCGTGGGGTCTTCACCATCATCGGCATGTCCTGCTCGATATGGATGTCGGTAAACACCTGGCCGAGGCTGACCAGTTCGATGATCTCTTGCAGCAGGTCGCGAAACAGAACGGTGGGTGCGGTCATCGGGGTTCTCCGGTGAGAAGGTCAGCGCGGCAAGTTGCGATAGACCCGTTGCGCATAGGCGGCGCGCTGGACGGGACGACTGGAGTTATAGGCACCAACGGCGTCCCAAGAATTGCCGAGGCGCTGCATGTTTTGCGACAGGATCCATGCGCCGACATGGATGCTGGTGCACGGATCGTGCAATTGCTGCTCGCCGATGCCGTAGCGGCTAAGCAGCGGAAACCAGCGGCTGTTGATCTGCATCAGGCCGAGGTCGTAGGAGCCGTCGCGATTGCGGTTGATTGCGGCCGGATTCATGCTCGACTCGGTGCGGGCAATCGCCACCAGCATGGCGGGATTGACGCCGTAGCGTTGGGCGGCTTCGTCCCAGCAGGCGAGGGCCGGGGTGGTGGCGATGAGGAGGGCGAGCAATGCCAGGCGGGGAAGGTGGTGCATGTCAGGGCACGTACGTTGGGGGTGTTTTGGTGTTGTTGAGATAGACGAAATGACCGGTTTCGGCGTTGAGGACGGTACTGTCGGCATGGCACATCATGGTGAGATTGCCGCTGTCCATCACGAGCGTGCCGGCTGGGACAATGAACGGAAAGAGGCCGGTAACCGGATCAGGAATTCCTGCGTAATCCCGGTAATTGCAGGCGTCTCCCGGTGCGAAGTTGCCGTAGAACGCGATGGTATGGCTACCGAGGTAGGTGTCCGAAACGATGCCACTTTTGCCAGTAATTTTTCCGTCTGAAATCAAATTGCCGCGCCCCGTCAAATCGCCGGTACCCGGAACGACTCCGAGTCCTGACGGGACCCCATTCAGTGTCAGGTTGCCGCCGTTCATCGTCAGGTTGCCGTTTGTTGTCAGGCTCCCTGGTATCAGCAAATTCCTGGTGTTATCCAGCGCCAGATTTTGCCATCCGGAGGCAGGACCGTCGTATCGATAGGCAATGCCCGTATCGTTGGTGATCACCACATCGCCGAGGGCGGGTGACGGCGGCCACGCCCCAAAGGTGGCCACCGGCGCTTTCCAACTGGACGCGGTCGCATCGGTCCATATATCGGTGGTGGTGTCGCACGTGAGCAGGCGTCCGGTAGCGTTCATCGCCAGCGCGGGGGCGACGCCACAGCCGGTGTCACCGGCTACCTTGATCGCATTGCCGGTCATGCCGAGGGGCGTCGACATCTGGTTCAATCCCGGCGCGCCGATGTCTTTTCGGTACAGAAAATCGGCTCCTGACTGGCCGGCACCATAGAACAGCGCCGTCGCCAGACGGCCATTGGTGGCCGCTGTACCCGAGCAACTGGTGCCGATGAAATCGCTCAATTTCGGCACCGCGATTTCATTCAGCAACCAGCTGCCATAGGCGCCGCGAGCGATCGGTACGCCTGCCTCAAGGGTAATCGCGCCACCGCCGGTGCCGGCATTGGCTGCCACGTAGGCGATATCAGCATCGGGAATCGCGACGCCGCCTTCAGTCACGAGCAGCACTTCCAGTCTGGTCGAGCTGATCTTACGTACCAGCATGCAGGGGGTTTGCTGGTACGCATTTTGTGCTGCGAAGCTAAGCGGCAGGTACGCACCCGGACCTTGCAGGGTTGCCAGTGGCCGGGTCACCGTGGTGCCAACCGGGTTGATAGTGGCTAGTAGCGTGCCGTAATTGTCGTCCAGGTAGCGCGATGCTGCGCTGGTAAAGGTGGCCTGGTATTGGGCCGTTTGCTGGCCCTTGGCATCTTGCAGCGAGCTGTCCATGATCGTCGTCAGTCCCATGAGCATGAACATGCCGATGGCCAGTGCCGCCATTATTTCGAGCATTGAAAACCCGCGCTGTGCTTGTCGTCTCATGATGTGTCAGTCCCGATGGGCCAGCCAGATGGCGGCACCGTTGGTGATGCCCGTAAGTGCGGGTAGCGGTATCTGATCGTTAGCAGGCGTCCCCGGTGCTTCGATCCTGCCGGACGCCGTATTGGCGCGGCCAGCCATTACCGAATGCTGCGCCAGCGCGGAGAGTCCTTTGATCAGCCCCGGTGGGCTGACACCAATCGAGTACACGGCGATGGTGCCACCGTTGAGAACGGTATTAGTCCACTGCGGCGGGTTCAGTGCGACATAACCGGTCGGGAATGCCGGAGCGCTGACTGTGCCTACGGTGCCCGGATTGGCGTTGACATAGTTGACTACGCCAGTACGATAACTCGCCATGTTCGCGGCCAGCGACGTGACCCGCGCAGCATCCGCCACGCGGGTCAGCGCGATTTGCGAGGTCATTGATGCGTAGCCGGTCAGCGACGCGATGATGGTGATGATGGCGATGATCCACATGGTGACATTTCTGTGAAGGCGCTCTCAGTTGGACGTCCATGTAATCGGATTTCCAGCGGCTCCCGCAACTGTGCATTCGGCCAGCGCTGCATCAGGTGTCGCCGGAAAAACGTTAATGCCCGGGCCTCCGCTGATAATGTTTGTCCAGCCTGACGATCCGCTAATCATGTTGATGCAAGCGGCTTGTGGCACTGCTGTATATAAAATCGTAAACGTAGCTCCTCCGCCAGTAACGGTGACATTGCCGCCCCATCCGTTAAGGACCGCTCCGGCACCTCCTACGGTGGAGATCGTGGCGGGGAAAACAAGTGCACTGATCAGGGTGCCATTGAGTCCGGCGTTGGTATAGCTGCCGGCCTGTCCCATGAAGAGTTTTCTCACTCCGGTACGGATCGAGATCACTTCTTCAACCCCGCGGTTCGCCTGCGCACTACTGAACGCGCCCGTCAACAGCGACACCGCGCCGAGGACCACAATCGCAGCAATCCCCAGATAGGCAATCCCCTCAAGCAGCGATGCCCCGCGCTGATACCGGCTGGTACGACAGAACCGGGGGGGGG
>AEPR01000266.1 GCA_000195205.2 Oxalobacteraceae bacterium IMCC9480
GGGTGCAATAACCGAAGGGCATTGCACCATCCCGTGACACCAGCGCGCGATCCCGGCAGCGCCAATGCGGTAGCATCGTCCCCTCCAAAGCCCCCACCCCCGATCCCATGTCCCCATCAACCCCATCCCCCGCCACCGATTCATTCGACGCCATCATCATCGGCAGCGGTCCCGGCGGCGCGACTGTGGCGCGCGAACTGGCGCGCGGCGGCATGCGCGTGCTGGTGCTGGAGCAGGGCAGTGCCGCGCCGATTCGCGGCACGCTGGGCCAGATGGCGCGCATGGCCGCGGTGCCGGGCAAGGGCGCGTTCGTGCATCGCGATGCCTCGTTGCTGGTACAGGGGATTACCACCGGCGGCAGTTCGATGGTCAATTTCGCCACCGCGATGCCGCCACCGCTGGCGATGTTTGCCGCGCACGGGATCGACCTGGCACCGGCATTGCAATCGTTACGCAACGAGCTGCCGATGGCACCGCTACCCGACAATCTGGTCGGTCCGATGGCGACCCGCATCATGGCCGGCGCGCACTCGCTCGGACTGCCGTGGCACAAGCTCGACAAGATGATCCGGCCGCAAATTTGTCGCAGCGGTTGCTGGCGCTGTGTCTACGGTTGCCCGTTCGGCGCGAAGTGGACCGCGCGTGATTTTCTGGACGAGGCGGTCGGCCACGGCGCGCTGGTGCGAGATGGTGCCAAGGTGTTGCGGGTGCTGGTGCAGGACGGTCGTGCCACCGGTGTCGAGTTCGTCCGCAATGGCATCACCGCGACGGCGATGGCACCGCTCGTGGTGCTGGCCGGCGGCGGCATTGGTAGTCCGAAATTGCTGGAAGCGTCCGGCTTGCAGCGCGGCCCAAGCGCATTTTTCAGTGATCCGGTGGTGGCGGTGATGGGCAGCGTCGCCGATCTCGTTGGCGGTGCCGAGGTGCCGATGGCGGCCGGCATGCATCTCGAAGCCGACGGCATCATCCTGTCCGACCTGACCTTACCCGCGCCTATGTATCAGGCGTTTGCGACGCAGGTTGGACGGGTCGACCGGCTGTTCGCGCATCACAAAACGCTGTGCGTGATGGTCAAGATTCGCGATGCGATCGGCGGGCGCGTCGGTGCGCATTGGGTCGACAAGACACTGCAGCCGGCCGACCGGGCCAAGTTCAAGCAGGGCATCGCGCTGGCGCGCAAGGTACTCGCTGCCAGCGATGCCACGCACGTGTTCAAGAGCTGGCATTTTGCCGCGCATCCGGGTGGCAGCGTGCGCATCGGCGAAGGCGTCGACAGCGATCTGCAGACTGCGACGGCGGGATTGTTTGTTTGCGACGCGTCGGTGATTCCCGAGCCGTGGGGCTTGCCGCCTACGCTGACGGTGCTTTGTCTGGGTAAGCGGCTGGGGGAATATTTGCTTGCCAATTCGCTCGCGTGGGCTCGATGAAACCGAGCCCACCCTACCGATCCTTTCGGTGCGCGCGATCCGGCCCGTAGGGTGGGCTCGGCCGTATCGAGCCCACGCGAGCGCCCCGGCGGCCATCGTTATCACCTGCCGTACGTCCGACCAAACCCACCCCACGATTTAAGAATTGCTTAACAAGCGCGCCCTACACTACGGCCACTTACACCACGGAGTCACCATGCGCTTGTTACTGGTCGAAGACGATCCCCAGCTCGGCCGCGCCACCCAGATCGGGCTGGAGCAGGCCGGCTATGCGGTTGACTGGGTCCAGTCGGCCGATAGCGCCCGCACGGCGGTGCGGTTGCACCAGTACGGTTGCCTGCTGCTCGACCTCGGGCTACCCGGCGAAGACGGCATGTCGGTGCTGCGCAAGCTGCGCGCCGGCGGCTTTGCCCAGCCGGTGCTGATCGTCACCGCGCGCGACCAGATCAGCGACCGCATCAGCGGCCTCGATACCGGGGCCGACGATTTCATCATCAAGCCTTTCGACCTCGACGAACTCGCTGCCCGCATCCGCGCGGCCAGCCGGCGCGCGGCCGGTCGCTCTGTCGATGCCATCTGCCACGGCGATATCGCCATCGACGTGAGTGCGCGGCAGGTGCGCCAGCACGGCCAGCCGGTCGCGCTGACGGCCAAGGAATTCGGCATCCTGCTGTTGCTGGTCGAGCATGCCGGCCAGGTGCTGGCGCGCGAACAGCTCGAAGAGACGCTGTACGGATGGGGTGAAGAAATCGAAAGCAATGCGATCCAGGTCCACATCCATCACCTGCGCAAAAAGCTCGGCAAGGCGCTGATCCGCACCGTGCATGCGGTCGGCTACACGATCGACCGGCCATGATGCGGCTGCGGCTATTCCATGCCGGCTGGTCGCTGCGCCGCACGCTGCTGGCGGTGCTGCTGGCGCTGACGGTGTCGGTCTGGGGCTTCAGTGCGATCGTGGTCTACTTTGAGGCGGACCAGGAAAGCCAGGAGCTGTTCGATCAATCTCTGGCCGAAACCGCGCAACTGCTGCTGGCACTGGCCGATCATGAAATCGAAGAGCGTATCGCGATGGGTGGTCACGACTCCGCACCGGTCAAGAACGCGCATGGCGAATACCTGCTCTTCCAGATGTGGGACAACACCGGCCGGCTGCTCTACAAGAACCAGGGCGCGCCCGACCAGCCCTTCGTCGCCGGCAGTGCCAGCGGCTTCGGCGACACCGTCATCGATGGCAAGTCGTGGCGCACCTATGCAGCATGGAATGCCGACCGGCGCTTGCAGATTCAGGTCGGCGAACCGGGCAGTCACCGCAAGCAGATCAGTGCGCGTTTTGCCTGGAAGCTGCTGCTGTTCGTGCTGGTGGTGATTCCGATGATGGCGCTGGCGATCTGGTGGATCATCAATCGCGCCTTCCGGACCTTGCAGCTATCGGCCACCGACGTCGCCCGCCACACCCCGACCGACTTGTACGAAGTCAGCCTGGAAGGCGTGCCCAGCGAAGTCCGGCCCTTGCTCGAAGCGATCAACCGCCTGATCGGCCGCATGCGCAGCACGCTCGAACACGAGCAACGCTTTACCGCCGATGCCGCCCACGAATTACGCACCCCGCTGGCCGCGATCAAGACCAACCTGCAAGTCATACAGCGCGCCCGCAACGATGGCGAGCGCGACGAATTCATCGCCGCGCTCGGCGTCAGTGTCGACCGTGCGACACGCCTGGTGGGCCAGTTGATGGCGCTGTCGCGGCTTGATCCGCAATACGACAACCAGCACCTGCCGGTGCGGCTCGATCTGGCCGAACTGCTCGCAGCGCAATTGCCGGATTGGGTCGCGCAGGCCGATCGCTTGCAGTTGCACCTGAGCGCGCAACTGGAACCGGCCTGGTGTCTGATTCATCACGATAGTTTGTTCATCCTGCTGCGCAATTTGCTCGAGAATGCGCTGCGCTACACGCCACCGGGCGGCGTCATCCGGCTGGCTTGTGGTGTCAGCGATGGCGCGGCTTACTTGTCGGTAGCCGACTCCGGTCCCGGTATTCCGGTCGAGATGCGCGAACGGGTATTTGATCGCTTCGTGCGGCTGGCCGATGCCGGCAAGCCCGGTAGCGGTCTTGGTTTATCGATCGTCAAGCGTATCGCCGAAGCGCACGGCGCGCACTTGCTGCTGACTGACGGACTGCAAGGGACAGGGCTGACAGTCACCGTAATATTTCCACACTCAGGAGAAGACCATGAACTTGCGTAATGAAAAAACCGGCTACGGTGTGCTATCGATGGGGCTGCACTGGCTGATGCTGCTATTGCTGATTGCGGTGTTTGCGACGATGGAACTCAACGATATTTTTCCGAAGGGCAGTACCGGACGGGCGGGCATGAAGACCTGGCATTTCATGCTCGGCCTGTCGGTGCTGGCCCTGGTGCTGCTGCGCCTGTTGCTACGCCTGACGGATACCGCACCGGTCATCACGCCGGCACCGGCGCGCTGGCAGGAACGGCTCGGCAAGCTGATGCATGTCGCGCTGTATGTCTTCATGATTGCGATGCCGGTGCTGGGCTGGTTGATCCTCAGTGCCAAGGGCAAGCCGATTCCATTTTTCGGGCTCGTGCTGCCGGCGCTGATTGGACAAAACAAGGACACCGCCCACTGGATCAAGGAAATCCACGAAACCGGTGCGTCAGTGGGCTATGTGCTGATCGGTGTCCATGCGGCGGCCGCTCTTTTGCATCACTATCTGCTGCGCGACGATACCTTGCGACGGATGCTGCCACGGCGCTAATCCGGCCGATCCCGGCACCACGCTGACCCGATAAAAGGAATACCCATGCGCCATCACGAACGTCACCGCAATCAGCACACCGGGTGGCTGCGCGCCGCTGTCCTCGGTGCCAATGACGGCATCGTCTCGACCGCCAGCCTGCTCGTCGGCGTGGCCGCCGCCAATGCCAGCCACGCCAGCATCCTCACCACCGGCGTTGCCGCGCTGGTGGCCGGCGCGATGTCGATGGCGGCAGGCGAATATGTATCGGTGTATTCGCAGGCCGATACCGAAAACGCTGATCTGGAGCGCGAACGTGCCGAACTGCTGGCCGATCCCGAGGCCGAGCGGCGCGAGCTGACCGCGATCTACGTCGGCCGTGGCATCGAACACGGGCTGGCCGAACAGGTTGCCGCTCAGCTGATGCAGCACGACGATCTCGGTGCGCACGCACGCGACGAACTGGGCATGTCCAGCGAGGTCAATGCACAGCCGGTGCAGGCGGCACTGTCCTCGGCGGCCAGTTTTGCGGTCGGTGCCGCGCTGCCGCTGGCGGTGCTGCTGCTGGTCCCCGAAGCAACACTGATCTGGTGGATCGCCGGCACCTCGCTGCTTTTTCTGGCGCTGCTGGGCGGGGCTGCTGCGCGGGTCGGCGGTGCCCCGATCTTGGCCGGGGCATGGCGCGTGACGTTCTGGGGCGCGCTGGCCATGGCGATTACGGCGGGGGTGGGGTCGCTGTTCGGTACGGCAGTATGAAATAGGTACTTACTGGTAGCATCCATGCGGGTGACCTAAAATAGTGATGCCGCGATCAGAGGCATCCTTGTTTTGTGCTGTATAAACGCAGGGAAATCCGGCGTTAGTTGCCGGCGTACTCCACGCCGGCAGCCTTGCACCATTCCTCTTTCCGCTCCGCAAAGGCCCCGTTCCGTACATGAAATCACGTCAGCCCGCTTCTCCGCTTGTCCGCTTTTTCCAATCCGATGCCGCCGGCGGTGTCGTGCTGATGGCTGCCGCCGTGGCCGCGATGGTGGTGGCCAATTCGCCGCTGCAATCGACCTACGCCTCGACGCTGGAGGCCAAGGTATTGGGATTGTCGGTCGAGCACTGGGTCAACGATGCGTTGATGGCCGTGTTTTTCCTGATGGTCGGGCTGGAGATCAAGCGCGAACTGCTCATAGGCGCGCTGTCGAACTGGTCGCAGCGGGCCTTGCCCGGGTTTGCCGCATTGGGCGGCATGGTCGTGCCGGCGCTGATCTATGTCGGCTTCAATTGGAACAGTCCCGATACGATGGCCGGTTGGGCCATCCCGGCAGCGACCGATATTGCCTTTGCGCTCGGCGTGCTGGCGCTGCTCGGACCGCGCGTACCGGTCTCGCTGAAAATTTTTCTGGCGGCGCTGGCCATTCTTGATGACCTCGGTGCCGTCGTCATCATCACGCTGTTCTATACCTCGGGCCTGTCCCTGCCGATGCTGGGCGCTGCACTGGCGGTGCTGGCAGTGCTGTTCGTGATGAACAAGATGGGCGTCAAGCACTTGGCCTTTTATGTGGTCGGCGGCATCGTGCTGTGGTTCTTCGTGTACCGGTCCGGCGTGCACGCCACGCTGGCCGGTGTTGCGCTGGCTTTCTGCATTCCGTTGCGCGACCCGGCCATCAGCGCGCGCAAGTCGCCGCTGGTCAAGCTCGAACACGGGCTGCATCCGTGGGTCGCGTTCCTGGTCGTGCCGGTGTTCGGTTTTGCCAATGCCGGTGTGTCGCTGGCCGGCTTTGATCCGCAGCATCTGCTCGATCCGGTCCCGCTGGGCGTCGCGCTGGGCCTGTTCATCGGCAAGCAGATCGGCGTTGTCGGCATGTGCGCACTGGCCATCAAGTCCGGTATCGCGCAATTGCCCAAGAACAGTAACTGGATGCAGCTGTATGGCGTCGCGCTGCTGTGCGGAATCGGTTTCACGATGAGCCTGTTCATCGGATCGCTGGCCTTCGCCGGATCGGCTTTGCTGATCGACGAAGTCAAGATCGGCGTGCTGATCGGTTCCATCCTCGCCGGCGTGGCCGGCGCGATCGTGGTGCTGGCCGGCAGCCGGAAAACCTGACCATGCCCGCCGGCCATCACACCGTGCTGCTGGTCGGTGCCGGAGCCGACCCGCGCGACCTGCTAGTACAGCAGGGTTACCGTGTGCTGCTGGCATCCACCTCTGTACAGGCACGCGCGATGATGGTGCGGGACATGCCGCGCCTGGTGGTAATCGACCTGGCCGGCATCGAACAGGATGGCCCGGGCTTGCTGGCCTGGCTCAAAACCACGCCGGTCAGCGTCGGCATTCCGGTCATCCTGCTGGCCACAACGGACCGGCGCGACGAACGTCTGACGGGACTTGCCGCCGGTGCCGACGAGGTACTGGCGCACCCGCTCGATGGCGACGAGCTGTGTCTGCGCGTGCGCAACCTGCTGCGCCTGAGTACCGCGTCGCCACAGGGCTTGTCCGGAGTGGCGCAGCAGGTCGCGATCCTCAATGCGGTACCGGCCAATATCGCGCTGATCGATTTGCAAGGCGTGCTGGTGTCGGTCAACGAGACCTGGCGCCGGCATGCCGCCCTCAATGGCATGGCCGACGAACAGGATGCCGGCATTGGCCGCAATTACCTGGCAGTCTGCGATGCGCCCGCCGGCCCCGAGTCAGTCGAAAGCCGGCAAGTCGGTGCCGGCATCCGCGCCGTGCTGGAGGGCCGCCAGGACCATTTCTCGATCGAGTACGCGTGCGACAAGCCTGCCGGCCGGAGCTGGTATCTGCTCAGCGTGGCCCCGCTGGGGGAGGCCGAACGGGTCGGTGCCATCGTGATGCACCTCGACGTCACCGAGCAGCGGCGCGCGGCGCGCAAGATCCGCGACCTCAATGCCACGCTCGAAAAACTCTCGATCCAGCTGCTCCAGGCGCAGGAACAGGAACGCATCAGCCTGGCGCGCGAACTGCACGATGAACTCGGCCAGCGGCTGGCCCTGCTCAAACTCAACCTGCATCAACTCAATCGCTTGCTGGTCCTGCCGCAGGCGCGCGCGCTGTGGGCCAGCATTGATGCCGACGTGAGCACGCTGATCGACCAGATCCGCGTGATCTCGGTCTCGCTGCGTCCGCCGGTGCTTGATTATCTGGGTCTCGAATCGGCGATCGGCCAGTTGCTCGAACATCAGTTCGCCAGCAGCACGACCACCTGCGGTTTCGATTACGCCGGTGTGCCGGCAGCACTCGCGCCATCGGTCGAGATCGCCGTGTATCGCATCGTCCAGGAATGCATTACCAACGTGGTCCGGCATGCGCAGGCCAGTCGCGTCGTCGTCGAAGTCAATGGCGGCGAATCGGGCGACGAACTGGAGCTGATCATCCGCGACAATGGCAAGGGCTTCGATCGTGCCACCCTGGCGGGCAGCGTACTGCCCGATGGCAGTCGCAGCGGACTGCTCGGCATGAAGGAGCGTATGGCGCTGCTGGGTGGCAGTCTTGTGATCACGACGGCGCCTGGGCAGGGCACCCGCATCGTCGCTTCGCTGGCCCTGACCAAACATGAGTGAGCACGCATGAAAAAGCAAGGCAGCTGCACCAAGGCCACCATCCTGCTGGTTGACGATCATGCGCTGGTGCGGGCCGGCATCCGCAGCCTGATCGATCAGCTCAGTGATTTTGTCGTGATTGCCGAAGCCTCCGATCCGGTCGAGGCACTGGCCTGGGTTGCGCAGCGGGTGCCGGACATCGTCGTCACCGATATCACGATGGGCAGCCACAGCGGCCTCGATCTGGTGCGCCGCTTGCGCGAGCAGCATCCGCAGATGGCCATCGTCATTCTCAGCATGCATGCCTCCGAAGAGCTGGTGACCGAAGCGCTCAGGCTGGGGGCGTCAGCCTATCTGCTCAAGGAAGCCGCGCCGGCCGAGCTGGAGATTGCGCTGCAGGCGATCCGGCGCAACGAGACTTACCTGAGTCCGGCGGTGTCGACCAAGATGATAGAGCGCTTCGTGCGCGCGCCGGTGGTCGCGGTCAATCCGCTGGATGCGCTGACCACGCGGCAATTGCAGATCCTGACGATGATTGCCGGTCGCAAGGGCACCAAAGAAATCGCCTTCGAACTTGATCTAAGCGAAAAAACCGTCGCGGCGCACCGGGCGCAAATCATGGAGCGGCTGGGGGTGCGCGATGTCGTCGGGCTGGTGTTGCTGGCGGTGCGGCATGGCTTGGTGAGTGCCGGGGAGTGATGGGGCTTGGCGGTGGGCGGGGGAGCGCTTGGTGCAATGCCCGTTGGTTATTGCACCC